>JBQCDC010000070.1:0-7874 GCA_051961575.1 Marmoricola sp. | reverse complement strand
CCCAGTTCCTGGTCCTGGTCTCGGACGTCGGTCGCCTGACCTGTGACGTCGGCCTTCCGTCGTGCGGTCGAGCCTCGTACGGGTATCTGATCGGAGTCGTGTTCCTGGCCTTCGGTCTGCTCTACACGGCTGCGGGTATCGGCGCTTGTGTGCGGGCTCCGTGGGGCCGGACCCTCCTGATCGTGCTCGGAGCGATCGGTGTGATCTTCCAGCTCGTGATCCTGGTCGCGGGCGCAGGTTTCCTCGCGATCTTCCCCCTGTTGTGGTTCGGCACAATCGCCGGACTCGCTCTCGCCGCCAACCCATGGGACCTGACATGACGGCCGAGTGGCGTCCCGATCCGTTCATCCGCGCGCAGTTTCGATACTTCGACGGCTCCACCTGGACCCACCACGTGGCCACGAACGGTCAGCAGAGTGTCGAGCCGGCTGATTTCCCGTTGGCACCAGCGACCCCGTCGCGGCCGGGCAGCGGTCGCCTGATCGCGGCGGGGGTGATGGCGCTGATCAGCGCACTCCTCACGGCCTTCATCAGCGTGGTGCTGTTCGTGATCGTCTCCGACCCGACGGCCTTCAACCAGTGCGACTTCAACAACCCAGGCTGCGAACGGCTCGTGGTGACCAACCCGGGGTTGGTCCGGACCTTGGCGTCGTTCTACGCGGTCCTGGCGGTGCTACTGGTCGTCTCCGGCCTCGGCGGTTGTATGCGCAAGTACTGGGGACAGATCTCGCTGATCGTCGTCGGCGTGCTCGGAGTGGTGCTGTTCCTGCTGCCGATCGTGCTGCGAGGAGCGGGGGTCGCGGCCATCCCGGTCGCGTGGTTCGGGCTCATCGCCGGACTCGCGGCCGCGGCCCCCAAGGATCCGTCTACTTAGGGGGCATCCGGATGCCGCCGTCGACGCGGACGGTCTCGGCGTTCATGTAGGAGTTCGTGACGAGCTCGACGACCATGCTGGCCAGCTCGTCGGGGACGCCGAGGCGCTTGGGGAACAGGACGCTCTGACCGAGGTGGGCCTTGAACTGCTCGGCGGGCTCGCCCTCGCCGTAGATCGGCGTGTCGATCAGACCGGGAGCGACGGTGTTGACCCGGATGCCAGCCGCCGACAGGTCGCGAGCGACAGGAAGGGTCATGCCGACGACACCGCCCTTGGAAGCCGAGTACGACGCCTGGCCGATCTGGCCGTCGAAGGCTGCGACCGAGGCCATGTTCACGATCGCGCCACGCTCGCCGGTGGCGGTCTCGTCGTAACGGCTCATGACCGTGGCGGCGAGACGGATGGCGTCGAAGGTGCCGATCAGGTTGATCTCGATGACCTTCTTGAACGCCTCGAGGCTGTGCGCGGACTCGAACTGCCCGTCGCGGCCGATCGTCCGCTGCGCCCACCCGATCCCGGCCGAGTTCACCAGCACGCGGAGCTCGCCGAGCTCGGCGGCGGTCTCGACCGCCTTCTGGATCTGCTCGGTGTCGGTCACGTCAACGGTGACGAAAGCGCCACCGATCTCCTTGGCGAGTGCCTCGCCCTTCTCGGCGTTGAGGTCGGCGACCACGACGATCGCGCCCTTGGCCGCGAGCTGACGTGCGCAAGCAGCTCCGATACCTGATGCACCACCCGTGACGATGGCGCTGTAACCCTTGATGTCCATGGCTGGCACCCTAGCGAGGGTCGAGGAGTGAGCGGAGCGAGCCCCGGAGATGCCCGAGCAATCAGACAGAGTGGGTACCGGAATCAGAGGGTGACGACGCCCTCCGCCACCAGGACGGCCGGCCCGGTCATGAGGATCCGGTCATCCTCCGTCCAGACGATCTCCAGCCGACCGCCTGGAACGTCGACCGCGTACGAGGTGCCGCGAGGGGCCTCATCTGCGAGGGCCGTGGCGACCATGACCGCACAGGCGCCCGTGCCACAGGACCGGGTCTCCCCCGATCCGCGCTCGTGCACCCGCATCTCGACGTGACGCTCGTCGACGCGCCGCACGAACTCGACGTTCACGCCTTCGGGGTAGGTCGCGGCGTCGACGCCGGGCGCCTCCAGGAGCGAGCCGGCCTCATCGAGCGAGTCGACGAACGCGACCGCGTGCGGATTGCCCATGTCGACGTTCTGCGCTTCCCAGCGGCGCTCGCCGACGGTGACCCAGGTCGAGTCCTTGATCTGGGGGGCGCCCATGTCAACGGTGATCTGGCCGCCGCTGAAGGTGAGCGTCTTGATGCCTGCCCGCGTGGCGATCGGCAGCGGATTGCGGATGTCGACATCGGCGTGCGTGGCGAGGTACAGGCCCAGAACCCGCACGCCGTTGCCACACATCTCGCTGAGCGATCCGTCGGAGTTGCGATAGTCCATGAACCAGGTCGCGTCACCGCGGGCCTTGACCGCGGCGGGGTCCTCGGTGGCATCGGTGCGAACCACGCGGATCACGCCGTCGGCGCCCAGCCCGGCGCGGCGGTCGCAGAGGAAGGCCACCTGCTCGGGGCTCAATTCATGCTGCCCTCCTGCGTCAGGGATGAGCACGAAGTCGTTCTCGGTGCCATGGCCTTTGACGAAAGGGAGGTCGATGCTCACGTGAGGATTCTCCCATGCACGCTTAGCGGTTTCCGCCTGCCTTATGAGGTTCACCGACGCGTAACCGGCCGCTGGCTATTCGTTTCTTCGTTTCGCCCACCGTCGGTTACGTGAACACTCAGACGCTGGCGCCGAATGTCGTTCGACTTCCACTGCCGCACAGCGACCAGCTGCGCGTGATGGTCGTCGCCGAGTCATTCCTCCCCCAGATCAACGGCGTGACCAACTCGGTCCGTCGCGTGCTGGAGCACCTCGACGACGAGAACCACATCGCGCGCGTGCTCGCACCGACCGGTCCGGAGTCCTACGCGGGCTTCCCGATCGTGAAGGTGCGCGGCGCCCAACTGCCGTTCATCAAGGACTTCCGCGTCGGCCTGGAGACCCAACGCCGGCTGCGCAGCGCGATGATGCGCTTCGCTCCCGACGTGGTGCACATCGCCTCTCCCGCCTCGCTCGGCTACCAGGCGCTGCGCGCGGCTCGCGACCTCGACATCCCGACCGTGGCGATCTACCAGACGGACCTGGTCGGCTTCGCGGATCGTTACGGCATCCCCGGTGCGCCGGGGGCCATGGCGCGTCTGACCCGTCGCATCCACAAGGATGCGGACCTGACCTTGGCGCCGTCGAGCGCCAGCATCAAGCAGCTCCATGAGCTCGGGATCTACAACGTGGCCCGCTGGGGTCGCGGCGTCGACCTGGAGCTCTTCTCGCCGACCAAGGCGAGCGATGCCCTCCGTCAGCAGCTGGCACCGAACGGCGAGTTGCTCGTCGGGTACATCGGTCGGCTTGCTCCCGAGAAGGAGCTCGAACTGCTCGGGCACCTCGAGGGCATGCCTGGGGTTCGCCTCGTCGTCGTGGGCGAGGGCCCCGAGGAGGCCCGCCTGCGCAAGCTTCTTCCGACGGCAGCCTTCCTCGGCCTGCTCCACGGCGAGGAACTCGCCACCGCCTACGCGACCCTGGACGTGTTCGTGCACACCGGTCGCCACGAGACCTTCTGCCAGGCCGCGCAGGAGGCCCTCGCCTCCGGTGTTCCGGTGGTCGCACCTCGCTCGGGCGGACCGATCGACGTGGTGGACGAGGGTGCCGGATTCCTCTACTCGGCAGGCGTCGCTGCCGAGATGACGCACTACGTGCAGTCGCTGGTCGAGCAGCCGATGCTGCGTCAGCGGATGGCGCTGCAGGCGCGCCGCAGTGTGTCGAACCGATCCTGGGCCGGCGTCAACGGACTGCTCGTGGACTACTACCGCGACGTCATCGCGGAGAAGTCGGGCGCTTCGGCTCTCGACGAGTGCGTCGGCTGACCTCAGCCGTAGTGCAGCAGCTTCGGCCAGATCGCGGGCCAAGGGCGGCTCGGCGCCGCGCAGACGCGGATCGGCTCGTCGTTCTCCTCGTTCGAGAAGCCGGTGTGGATGCGTGATGCGATCCTGCAACCGTCGAACAGGGCCAGCACCTGCGTCGGGAAGTCCCCGACCAGCAGCACTCGATCCGACCTCATGGTGGGCGGACCCCATTGCCAGTAGGCGTTGTGACCGCTGTAGGCCTCGGGCAGACCTGCGGCACTGCCCAGCCTGTCGATCGCCCCGGCCTCGCCGTAGTTGTCGGTGACGATCACGTCGCCCGGCAGATAGACGGCTCGAACCTGGTCGACGAAGGCCGGCCAGCCCATGGTCTCCCCCACGTCCGGGTTCATCGAGATGATGGCGCTGGCGTGCTGCGCCGGGACGATCGGGAGCGCGATCACGAGGTCGGGTAGCGCCGTGAGGGTCACGGCTGCGACGGCGAGAATCATGCGCGGCTTGGTGGTCAGCCATCGCACCACGACCGGAACGCCCGCCGCCACCAGGAGCGGCAGCAGGCCTGCCAGGTAGTAGGGCTTGCCACCGGTCGACATGAAGGCGACCGCCAGCACTACCCAGGCCACCGCGAGATACCGGTGCTCGGCGTCTCGAGCCAGCCGGACCAGGCCCGCGATCCATACGGCGAACAGCGGCGGGCCGGCGAGGAGAGCCTGATACGGGATGATCGCCCACCACGGCTGAGAGCTGGTGGAGCCTCCGGATGCGATGGATCTGGCCACGTCGAACTCCGGCCAGCCGTGCTGTTGCTGCCAGATCAGCCACGGGAGCCAGAGGACGGCGCCGAGCGCGGCCGCGGTCCACGGTGCCCACGAGCGGAGCGACCGCCTCGGGCCGACCAACGCGAGACCGAGCAGCAGGGCTCCGGCGAGGAATGCGGGCAGCGGTTTGTTGAGTAGGCCGATGCCGAGTACCACGCCCGCGATCAACCATGTAGTTGCGGAGCCGGTCCGCACCGCGCGGACGACCATCAACGCAAGGATCGACCAGACCAGCAGGTCGAAGGTCGACGTGCTGAGGGTGTGACCGACGAAGAGCACCAAGCCACTCGACGCGATGACCAGCGCGGCCAGGCACTGATCGCGCCGATTCGCTCCCAGCTCCGCCGCTGTCGCGGCCGTCGCCAGAATGACGCCGCCGGCCGCCAGTGCCGACGGGACCCGGAGCCACGTGAGCGAGCCGCCACCGAACACGTGCGCCAACCAGGGCGTCAGCGGACCTTGATCGGGATAGCCGAGGGTGAGATGGCGACCTGCGGCCAGGAAGTAGAGCTCGTCGCGGTGGTAGCCGTAACCGTGGGCGAAGCAGATCAGAAGGATCGTGACGCCGCCCGCGATCGCCAGCACCCCTCGATTCACTAGCTCAGATCCCGAGCCGGCTGTTAGCGACCGCGAGAGCATCCTCGAGCAGAGTCGCCGTATCGAACGACAGCCAGTGAACACGAGGGTCCTTGCGGAACCAACTGTCCTGGCGTCGGGAGAAGCGCCTGGTCGCTGCGGCGATCTGCTCGCGCGCGGTGGCCTCGTCGATCTCCCCGTCGATGAAGGCGAGCGCTTGCTGGTAGCCGATGGCGTGGCTCGCGGTGCGGCTCTCTCGTAGGCCTTGCTCCGCGAGTCGTCGGACCTCGTCGACAAGGCCGTTCGCCCACATACGGTCCACGCGCTGCGCGATGCGCTGATCGAGCGTCGGGCGGTCGATGTCGAGGCCGATCTGGACAGTCCCCGGCTCGCGGTAGATGTGTTGCGGCAGCGAACTGGTGAACGATCCCTGCATCTCGATGACTTCGAGCGCGCGCACGATCCGACGACCGTTCGAGACCAGAATCCCCTGCGCTGCCTGGGGATCGAGGCTGGCAAGGTGAGCGTGCAGGGCGGCGCTTCCTCGCTCCTCGAGTTCTCGTTCGAGTCTCTCGCGGATCGCGGGATCGGTGCCGGGGAACTCGAACTCGTCGAGTATCGCCCGGGTGTAGAGCGCGGATCCGCCGACCAGGATCGGCGCGACGCCGCGAGCACGGCAGTCGGCGATCACCTCGCGCGCGAGCCGCTGGAACTCCGCCACGCTCGCGACCTCGCTGACCTCTGCGATGTCGATGAGATGGTGCGGGATGCCCCGGCGCTCACTGACCGGAAGCTTGGCGGTGCCGATGTTCACGCCCCGGTAGACCTGCATGGCGTCGGTGTTGACGATCTCGCCACCGAGTCGTTCGGCGAGGTCGAGCGCCAGATCGCTCTTGCCGGTCGCAGTGGCGCCGACGATCGCGATGATCGGCTCAGCCACAGACCGGTGCTGCCGGTAGCGGTTCCGGCACGCCCAGCGACGGCATGCCGAGCCCGACCGAGCGCGCTGTGGTTTCGTCAGGCTCAACCGCCGCGCGCTGCCGCGACTCCCACGCGTCACCGGCGCGCGTGCGACGGGTCGAGACGACCGGGCCGTCGGCGAGTAGGTGGTGGGGCGCGCCGCGCGTGATCCTCACCTCGACCACATCGCCCGGACGAACGTCGAGCTCGGTGCCGTCGTGCGCAACGGGCGTGAAGTGCACGAGGCGGTTGTCGCGAGCGCGACCGGAGAGGCGATGGGTGTCGGCGTCCTTGCGGCCCTCCCCCTCGGCGACCATCAGCTCGACGACCTTGCCCTCGAGTTTCTGGTTCTCCTCCCACGCGATCTGGTTCACGACCTCGACGAGCCGGTCATAGCGATCGCGCACGACCTCGGGCGAGATCTGGTCGGGCAGCGTGGCGGCCGGAGTGCCCGGGCGCGGTGAGTACTGGAATGTGAACGCGCCGGCGAACCTGGCCTCGCGGACGACCTTCATCGTCTCCTGGAAGTCCTCCTCGGTCTCGCCGGGGAACCCGATGATGATGTCGGTGGTGATCGCCGCGTCCGGCATCGCGGCGCGCACGCGCTCGATGATGCCGAGGTACTTCTCCTGCCGGTAGGAGCGGCGCATCTCCTTGAGGAGCCTCGACGAACCTGACTGAAGCGGCATATGGAGCTGCGGCACCACGTTCGGGGTCTCGGCCATGGCGTCGATGACGTCGTCGGTGAACTCGGCAGGGTGCGGGCTGGTGAACCGGACGCGCTCCAGCCCCTCGATGTCGCCACAGGCGCGCAGAAGCTTGGAGAACGCCTGCCGATCGCCGAACTCGACGCCATACGCGTTGACGTTCTGTCCGAGCAGGGTGATCTCGGTGACGCCCTCGGCGACGAGCGCTTCGATCTCAGCCAGGATCTCGCCGGGACGGCGGTCCTTCTCCTTGCCACGCAGGCTCGGAACGATGCAGAACGTGCAGGTGTTGTTGCAGCCCACGCTGATCGAGACCCAGGCCGCGTAGGCCGACTCGCGCTTGGTCGGCAGGGTGCTCGGGAAGACGTCAAGCGACTCCAGGATCTCGACCTGCGCCTCCTCTTGCGCGCGAGCTCGGTCGAGCAGCGCCGGCAGCGACCCGATGTTGTGGGTGCCGAAGACGACGTCCACGTAGGGCGCCTTCTCCACGATCGTCGAGCGGTCCTTCTGCGCGAGGCAGCCGCCGACCGCGATCTGCATTCCGGGGTTCGCGGCTTTGACGGAGGCGAGGTGGCCCAGGTTGCCGTAGAGCCGGTTGTCCGCGTTCTCGCGTACGGCGCAGGTGTTGAAGACGACGACGTCCGCGCGGTCGCCTGCGGGGGCGGCGACGTAGCCCGCGTTCTCGAGGAGACCGCTGAGTCGCTCGGAGTCGTGGACGTTCATCTGGCACCCGTAGGTGCGGACCTCATACGTGCGTGTCATGACCGGTCAAGGGTAAATGGGGGGTGGCGAATCCCCGAACTTGTTCGAACCCGGTTCACGTCACGTTCAGGTTCCCATCACGGAAATCCCTATAGTCACGTCTGTGAAGATCGCCATCGTCGGCACGGGTTACGTCGGTCTTGCCAACGCCGTTGTGCTCGCTCGCCACCACGAGGTCTGGGCGGTCGACCTGCTG
>JBQCDC010000069.1:0-8127 GCA_051961575.1 Marmoricola sp. | reverse complement strand
GCCGGGTTGGCCTGGGCGGCGATCTGCTGGAGGACCTCGGCCTTGGGGGCCACCAGGTAGCCCTTGATCTCGGTGTCGTCGACCACGTAGGTCTTCGCGGCACCGAACTTGGCGACGGTCTCAGCGGCAGCAGCAGCGTTGCCCGCGGCGCCGATGAACACGGCCGAGGGCTCACCGAGACGCTTGGCGATCGCGAGCAGCTCGAGGGTCGGCTTCTTGACCGCGCCGTCGGCGTGGTCGATCAGAACGAGAACTTCAGACATTGGACGCTATCTCCCTCAGATGAACTTCTTCGACGCGAGGAAGTTGACCAGCGCAGTGGCGCCGGAGCCTCCCTCGTCGGTGACGATCTCGCCCTTGGTGCGAGGAGGACGGGCATCGGCGCTGGACACAGCGGTGCCGGCCGCCGCCAGACCGACCTCGCCTGCGTCGACACCGAGGTCAGCCAGCGACCACGTGTCGAGGGGCTTCTTCTTCGCGGCCATGATGCCCTTGAACGACGGGTAGCGGGCCTCGCCCGACTGGTCGGTCACCGACAGCACGAGCGGGGTCACGCCGCCGAGAACCTCGGTGGCCGAGTCGCCGTCGCGCTTGGCGCGGAACTGGTTGCCCTGGAACTCGATGACGCCGGCCAGAGTCAGCTGCGGCAGGTCGAGGCGCTCGGCCAGCATCGCCGGAACGACGGACATGCCACCGTCGGTCGATGCCATGCCGTTCATGACGACGTCGACATCACCGATCTTCTTGATGGCAGCGGCAAGCACCTTCGAGGTGGCCAGCGCGTCCGAGCCGGCGATCGCCTCGTCGCTGACGTGGACGCCGGAGTCGGCACCCATCTGCAGCGCCTTGCGGACGGCCTCAGCAGCGGCCTCGGGGCCAACGGTCAGAGCGATGACCTCGTCGCTGCCGTCACCCTTCTCCTTGATCTGCAGGGCCTGCTCGACGGCGTACTCGTCGAGCTCGGACAGCAGACCGGGAGTAGCAACGCGGTCAACGGTCAGGTCAGACTCGAACTTCTGGTCAGCGCTCGAGTCGGGAACGTACTTAACACAGACAACAATCTTCATGTTTGGTTCGGCCCGAGGGCCCCTCCTGACAAGGAATTGGTTGGGTTGAGACTACTGGCGAGTACCCGATTCGCCGCATTGTGGTCCGGAAAGTGGCCGGGGCCTAATCCGTACGATTGAAACTCTCGAGGGCCCGCTGGGCGCGTCCACGGGGCCTCAAAATAGAGCGCAGTAGGCTCCCGATGCCCGAATACACGAGCGACGCGAGCCCCCAGTTGACGATTCCGTCGAGCCGCTCCGCGTTCGCGCCTGTGAAAGAAAACACGCCGTCATTGCGCGAAAACGGGCCCTCGAACCAGGTGTCGACCTTGAAAACGAACTCCACGAGCGGGTTCGTGGAGCTGATGAAGTCCGATGCCGCCGCCATCAACGCGCCCAGCGCGAAGAAGACCGCGACCACGCCGAAGGCGACGCGAATGGCCGAGGCAGCGACCAGCCGTACCCGTGCGACCTCCGCGGCGTACTGCGCGCGACGGTCGGGGAACGGCCCGGCCTGATAGGTCACCTTGGCGGGCACTTACTTGCCTCCGGATAGGGGAAGGTCGGACACGCTCGGCGACACACGCCTCAGCGGCCGACGAAGCGAGCCTTGCCAGGCCCGCTCTCCACGAACGATGTCATGCCAATCGTACGGTCTTCGGTCGCGAAGAGTGCCGCGAACTGCTGACGCTCGATGGCGAGACCGGTCTCCAGGTCGGTCTCCAGACCCCGGTCGATCGCCTCCTTCGCGGCGCGGATGGCCACCGATGCAGCGCCGGCGAACTGGCGGGCCCAGGCGACGGCCACGGTGTAGACGTCCGCGGCTGGAACCACGCGGTCCACCAGCCCGATGGCGAGCGCCTCGTCCGCCTTGACGAAGCGACCCGTGAAGATGAGGTCCTTGGCCTTGCTCGGACCGACCAGGCGGCTCAGGCGCTGGGTGCCGCCGGCGCCCGGGATGATGCCCAGCAGAGTCTCCGGCTGGCCCAGGGTCGCGTCCTCGGCGGCGATCCGGATGTCGGCCGCCAGCGCGAGCTCACAGCCTCCGCCCAACGCGTAACCGTTGACCGCGGCGACCACGGGCTTGGGGATGCGAGCGATGGCGTTGACCGCCTCCTGGAGCGGGCCGGCGAACTTGACCATGTCGGCGTAGGACAGGTCGCTCATCTCGGTGACGTCGTTGCCCGCCGCGAAGATGCGCTCGCCGCCCCAGATGACCGCGGCCTTGATGTCGTCGCGCTCGGTGACCGCGGCGGCGACCGCGCGGAGCTCGGCCTGCACGGCCAGGCTGATCGCGTTCATCTTGGGACGGTCGAGACGGATCGTGGCGACGCCGTCGGCGACCTCGAGGCGGACGAACTCGGACATGGGCTCCCCTTGCGGGTAGGAGGACAGGTGCTGGGGCGAGGGTAGTCGCTCGACGACCAGCGCGGGATCGCCCGACTCGGCATGATGGGTGAGATGAGCGACGTCGCCCCAACCTCGACCTGGCCCGGCCGCAGCTGGCCCCTCGGTTCGACCTGGGCGCCCGAGGCGACCAACTTCGCCGTCTACGCACCCGACGCCGATGCCGTGTGGCTGTGCCTGTTCGACGAGGACGGATCCGAAACCCGCTACCGACTGGGCGAACACACGCTCGGCGTCTGGCACGCCGCTGTCCCGGGGATCGAGGTCGGAACCTGGTACGGCTATCGCGCCGAAGGACCATGGGATCCGCAGAAGGGCCTGCGCTTCAACGCCAACAAGCTCCTGCTCGACCCGTACTCTCGCGCCATCAGCGGTCCGATCGACCCCGAGCCCGCCCTCTACACGCACGACCTCGCCGACCCGGCCCAGCCGTCGTCCCTCGACTCGGCGCCGGTCACCGCACGCAGCGTCGTCTGGCACGACGACTTCGACTGGGGCGACGACAGCCACCCCCGGCGCCGGTGGCGCGACTCGGTGATCTACGAGTTGCACACCAAGGGCTTCACCCAGTTGCACGACCGGATCCCGGACGAGCTCCGAGGCACCTACGCCGGCCTCGGGCACGAGGTCGTCACCTCCTACCTCCGCGAGCTCGGCGTGACGGCGGTCGAGCTTCTGCCGATCCATCACTTCGCCTCCGAACCCGAGCTGGTCGAGCGCGGGCTGACGAACTACTGGGGCTACAACTCGATCGGGTTCTTCGCGCCACACGGGGCCTACTCGTCCGCAGGCGATCGCGGGCAACAGGTCACCGAGTTCAAGCAGATGGTGAAGGCCATGCACGCGGCCGGCATCGAGGTGATCCTCGACGTGGTCTACAACCACACGGCGGAGGCCGGCCCGCTGGGACCGACGCTGAGCTTCCGGGGACTGGACGACCGCGGCTTCTATCGGCGCTCGGACGCCGAGGACGCGGAACCCGACGCTTACTGGGACGTCACCGGCTGCGGCAACACCGTCAACACCGACAACCCGCACGCCCTTCGGCTGATCCTGGACTCGCTGCGCTACTGGGCCACCGAGATGCACGTCGACGGCTTCCGCTTCGACCTGCTGTCGGCCCTGACCCGAACCGATCACGACGTCGACATGCACGGCCACCTGCTGACCACGATCGGGCAGGACCCGGTGCTTCGGCACCTGAAGCTGATCGCCGAGCCGTGGGACACCTCGATGGAGGGATACCGCGTCGGCGAGTACCCGCCGCCATGGGTCGAGTGGAACGACCAGTTCCGCGACACCATGCGCGACTTCTGGCGTGGACACGGCGACGGCATCCGGAACGTGGCGACCCGTCTCGCTGGCTCCTCGGACCTCTACCTCGACGACGGCCGCTCGCCGTTCGCCTCGGTGAACTTCGTGACCGCGCACGACGGCTTCACTCTTCGCGATGTCGTGTCCTACGACCAGAAGCACAACGAGGCCAACGGCAATGACAACGGCGACGGCACCGACGACAACCGGTCCTGGAACTGCGGCGTCGAGGGCGACACCGACGACGCGGAGATCCTCGCGACCCGCCATCGCCTGGCGGCGAACCTGCTGGTGACGCTCTGTCTCTCCAACGGCGTCCCGATGCTCACGGCGGGAGACGAGCGAGGCCGCACCCAGCGCGGCAACAACAACCCCTTCTGCCAGGACAACGAGACGTCCTGGATCGACTGGCGTCCCGACGACGCCTGGCTCGACCTCTACGAGATCACCAAGACCGCACTACGGATCCGACGCGAGCACCCGGCACTGCGGCAGCGCCACTGGTTCGAGGGCAGGCCCACCGTCGAGGGCGGTCCCAAGGACCTCGCGTGGATCCACCCGACCGGACGCGAGATGACCGGCGACGACTGGGAGGACGATCAACTGCGGGTGATCGGCATGTTCGTGTCCGGTTCACCGTTGCGCGACCCCGGTCCCCGAGGCGAGGTGCTCCGTGACAGCTCGTTCCTGCTCTGGCTCAACGCGTCCGCCGACGAATGCGAGTGCGCGCTGCCCTCAAACGCCTGGGTGCAGGCGGGCAGGGTGGTGCTGTCGACCGATGACCTCCTCCCCGTCGACACGCCGGTGCACGCCGGGGAGACGATCACGCTCGCGCCGCGGACCGTCGTGCTGCTGCAGGAGAGCGATGAGCCGTCAGGACGAGGTGACGGCTAGCCCGAGCTCCGTGGCACTCGCGAGCAGCGCGTGCCGAGGCACGATCCGGACGGTGTAGCCGAACGGGCCGCTGCGGTCGAAGCGCAGGTTCCCTTCGAAGCGGAACCGTCCGCCCTCGTAGGTCTCGGCCAGTTTGAGCACGGTGACCTCCGGATCGAGAAGCACGTCCTCGTCCCGCAGCCGGCCGTGCACCACCTGGACGTCGATGTCGTCGGGCGTGAGCTCCCCGAGCGAGCAGAAGACCCGGACGTCCATCACTCCGCCGACCGCCGGCTCATCGGGCGCACCGGACGCTTCGACGTGGTCGATCCGGACGCCACCCCAGTGCTCGCGAACGCCGGCCTTCCAGGCCGTCAGCTCCGCTGCGCCCGCATAGGAGCCGTCGATCGCACGAGCCGCGAGGGAGGCGGGTACGTACAGCTCGTCCAGGTAGTCGCGCAGCATCCGGGACGACAGCACCTTCGGGCCGAGCGACTTCAAGGTGTGGCGGACCATCTCGATCCACCGTCCGGGAACCCCGCTGCCGTCGACACCACGGTCGTAGAACCGCGGCGCCACCTCCATCTCGATCAGGTCGTAGAGGGCGGCCGCCTCCAGGTCGTCGCGATGGTCGGGGTCGTCGACGCGGTGCGCGGACGGGATCGCCCAGCCGTTGTCCCCGTCGAACCACTCGTCCCACCAGCCGTCGAGGACCGAGAGGTTCAGCCCGCCGTTGAGGGCCGACTTCATGCCCGAGGTGCCACACGCCTCGTACGGGCGCAGTGGGTTGTTCAGCCACACGTCACAGCCCGGGTACAGCGGCAGCGCCATCCCGATGTCGTAGTTGGGGAGGAAGACGATCCGGTGGCGCACGGCGGGGTCGTCGGCGAATCGGACGATGTCCTGGATCAGGCGCTTGCCGAGGTCGTCGGCGGGGTGAGCCTTGCCGGCCACGATCAGCTGGATGGGGCGCTCGGGGTCGAGAAGGAGCGCCTTGAGCCGCTCGGGATCGCGCAGCATCAGCGTCAGCCGCTTGTAGGCGGGGGCCCTGCGAGCGAACCCGATCGTGAGGACGTCCGGGTCGAGCACGTCATCGACCCAACCGAGCTCGGCCGGGCTCGCGCCTCGCTCCAACCACGCCCGGCGCAACCGGGTCCGTACGTCCTGAACCAGCCGCACGCGCTGCTCGCGCCGGGTCGACCAGAGATCGGCGGCCGGAATGCGGTCGATCGCATCCCAGTCCTCTGACCCGGCGGCGTCCGGGTCGAAGCCGTGCCGCTGCGCCAAGGCCAGGACTTCGCGGCCGACCCAGGTCGGCGCGTGCACCCCGTTCGTGACGGAGGTGATCGGCACCTCGTCGATGTCGAAGGCGGACCAGAGCCCGTGGAACATCTCGCGACTCACGTGTCCGTGCAGTTGCGAGACGCCGTTGGCGCGCTGGGCGAGGCGGAAGCCCATGACCGCCATGTTGAAGACGTCGGGGTCGCCGCCTTCGAAGTCCTCGGCTCCGAGCGCGAGGACACGCTCGACCGGAATCCCGGGCGTGGGGCTGGAGCCGGAGAAGTACTGCGCGACGAGCTCGCGTCGGAACCGGTCGATGCCAGCCGGAACGGGCGTGTGCGTGGTGAACACGGTCGCTGCGCGCGTGACCTCGAGCGCCGTGTCGAAGTCGAGGTTGGGACCGCCCGGCTCGACGGTGAGCTCGCGGATCCGCTCGATGCCCTGGAAGCCGGCGTGGCCCTCGTTGGCGTGGAACACGCCGGGCGCCGGCGCGCCGGTGATCCGGCACCAGGCGCGGAGGGCGCGGATGCCGCCGACGCCCAGCAGCAGCTCCTGGTGCAGGCGGTGCTCCTGGGTTCCGCCGTAGAGACGATTCGTGACCGACTGGAGGTCGTGGGTGTTGTCCTCGACATCGGAGTCGAGCAGGAGCAGCGGGACGCGTCCGACCTGAGCCACCCAGATCCGCGCATGCAGCCGACGCTCGTCCGGCAGGTCGAGGGCGATCGTGGCCAGGTCCCCGTCGGGCTCGCGCAAGGGGCGGATCGGGAGACCGTGGGGATCCATCATCGGGTAGTTCTCGTGCTGCCAACCCTCGCGGGACAGCGACTGCTGGAAGTAGCCGCTGCGGTACAGCAGTCCGATGCCGATGAGGGGCACGCCGAGATCGCTGGCGGTCTTCAGGTGGTCTCCGGCCAGGATGCCGAGTCCGCCGGAGTACTGCGGCAGCGTCGAGGTGATGCCGTACTCGGAGCAGAAGTAGGCCACGGTGCGTGGCAGCGTCGCACCCGACTCGGAGAGTCGTGGGAACCCCCGCGGCTGGGTCAGGTATGCGTCGAGGTCGGTACTGGCGAGTTCGACCATCCGCAGGAAGCGCTTGTCGTTCGCAAGCTCCTCGAGACGGGCCGGATCGACCGCGCCGAGGGTACGCACCGGGTCGTGCCCCGTGGCCTCCCATGCCTCGGGGTCGAGCTCGGCGAAGACGTCCTGCGTGTCGGGATGCCAGGACCAGCGGAGGTTCATGGAGAGGTCGCCCAACCTCGCCAGGGCCTCGGGCAGTACGGGACGGACGGTGAACCGGCGGATCGCGCGCATATCTCGACCGTACCCACCGCCCCCGGATCGAACCAGGCACTTCGGGTGACCTGTTGGCGAATGAGTACTCGCGTTTGCAACCCCTGCTCCGATTCGCAAAGGTGGAGGTATGTCGACACGGCCGAGTCGGGTCAACCGGATTCCCGTCATGGACCTCACGCCCTCCGTCGAGGGCGGGCGCTTCCCTGCCAAAGGCGTCGTGGGTGAGTCCTTCGATGTCACGGCGCTCGTGTTCCGCGACGGACACGATCTCCTCGGTGCCGATGTGGTGCTCACCGATCCGGACGGCATCCTCCGCGGGCCGGTGCGGATGCGCGAGGTGCCCGGCGAGGTGTCCCGCATGTCCGCACGCGTGACCCCCGACGTGGTCGGCAACTGGACGTTCGCGGTGCAGTCGTGGAGCGATCCGCTGGCGACCTGGATTCACGACACCTTGATCAAGGTGCCCGCCGGGGTCGACGTCGAGCTGATGTTCGTCGAGGGAACGCTGCTGCTCGAGCGGTGGGAGAAAACGGTCACCGACGCCGACGAGGACGCTCGAAACGTCGTGCGGGACGCGGTGACCGCGCTGGCGGACCAGTCCCGTCCGGTGGAGGTGCGGCTCGCGGTCGTCGAGTCACCCGAACTGGCCGCGATCGTCGACGAATACCCCCTGCGCGACCTCCTGCAGAGCAGCGCCGAAGCGCCCCTGGAGGTCGCTCGTGAGCGCGCACTGTTCTCGAGCTGGTACGAGTTCTTCCCGCGCTCGGAAGGCGCGGTCATCGAAGGTGGGTCCGTAGTCAGCGGCACCCTGCGAACAGCCGCCGAGCGCCTCCCCGCGGTCGCGGCGATGGGGTTCGACGTCGTCTACCTGCCGCCCATCCACCCGATCGGCGAGATCAACCGGAAGGGCCGC
>JBQCDC010000068.1:0-2004 GCA_051961575.1 Marmoricola sp. | reverse complement strand
ACCGACGGCGCCCAAGGTGCGCACGCTGACAACGTTGGGGAGCTCGCTGGCCGCACCCAAACCGGCCGCCAGCTGCTTCTCGATCCGAGCGACCTCGGCGCCGGCGTCGCTCGCATCGACCGCGGCGGCGACATCTCCGGTCGTGAGAACCGCAGCCAAGGTCACGTAGCCGCCGGCGATCGCCTTGCCGACGCAGAGGATGTCCGGACGCAGTTCGCACTGATCCGAGGCCCACAACGTTCCGGTCCGCCAGAAGCCGGTGGCGATCTCGTCGTGGATCACCAACGCGCCGTGCTCGTGTGCAAGGCGAGTGAGGTGGTCGACGGCGGCCGGGGGATAGGGATACATGCCGCCGGCGCCCTGGAGAACGGGCTCGAGGATGACCGCGGCGATCTCGCCCGCGTGCGTCGTGAACAGCGCGTCGACTTCGGCCTGCCATGAGGACAGGTCAGAAGCCTCCTGAGGTGGGCGCGGCGCGAAGATGTGCTCGGGCACGATGCCGCCGTACATAGCGTGCATGCCACCGTCGGGGTCGCACACGCTCATCGGCGAGAAGGTGTCGCCGTGATACCCGCCTCGGATCGTGAACATCTTGGTGCGGCCCGGACGTGCTTGCCAGGCCATCTTCATGGCGACCTCGACGGCCACGGAGCCGGTATCGGCGAGGAAGACCATGTCGAGGCCCTCGGGTGCGAGATCCACCAACCGACGTCCCAGCTCGATCGCGGGCTCGTGGGTGAGGCCGCCGAACATCACGTGACTCATCGAGTCGAGCTGCTTGCGGGCGGCGGCGTCCAGCTCCGGGACGGCGTACCCATGGATGGCGCACCACCACGAAGACATGGCATCGATGACTTCGAGAACGTCGTCGCCGTCCCGGATGGTCAGGCGCACACCCGAGGCCGACTCGACCAGTCGCACAGGTGCTGGTGCCCCCATGGATCCATAGGGGTGCCAAAGGTGCTCGCGATCGAACGCGAGCGGCGCTTCGAGTCCAGAGCCCGTCGGGTGCTTAGGCGTTTGCGGCAACTGCGGTCCCGGCGCCTCGACGGCGAATCGAAGGGTTGTGCTCGGTGCCTTCGTGCTCGCTCGCGGTGGATGCCCCCGAGCAGCCGCTGCAGCCGTCGCCGCAGCTGTCGGCCGAGGAACCACAGGGCGTCGTGGCGTGCACGCGGTGGGTGATGCCGGCCTGGTGGCTCGCGATCAGCTCTTCGAAGGCGTCAGCGTCCATACCGAGGATCGTGAAGCCGTTGTCGCGCAGCATCTCCAGGTCGGAGAGCGCGTCCTGGCCTTCCGACGTCAGGTAGTCGCCGAGGAAGATCGAGTTCGCCACGTGCAGGGCGGTCGCCTGGAGGGTGCGCAGGTGCATCTCCCGGCCGCCCGCGATCCGGATCTCCTTGTCGGGGCAGACGAAGCGCGCCATCGCCAGGATCTTGACGCAGCGGGTGGGCGACAGCTCCCAGGTGTTCTCGTACGGGGTGCCGTCGAACGGCATCAGGAAGTTGACCGGGATCGAGTCCGCGTCGAGCTCCTTGAGAGCGAACAGGGCCTCCACGAGCTGCTCGTCCGTTTCGCCCAGGCCGGCGATCAGGCCCGAGCAGGGCGACAGACCGGCGGACTTGGCCTTGCCGATGGTGTCCACGCGGTCGTCGTAGGTGTGCGTCTGCACGATGTTGTCGTGGTGTGACTCGGCGGTGTTGATGTTGTGGTTGTACGCATCGACGCCGGCCGCCTTGAGGCGCTCCGCCTGGCCGTCCTGGAGCAGGCCGAGACACGCACAGACCTCGACGCCCTCGTACTGATCCTTGAGCGCCTCGGTCATCTCCACGACCTTGTCGATGTCGCGGTTGGACGGACCCCGGCCCGACGACACCATGCAGACACGGGTCGCGCCGCCGCGCAGGCCGGCGCCGGCCTGCTTGAGGGTGTCCTCGGTGGAGAGGTAGGAGTACTTGAGGATCGGCGCTTGCGAGCCGAGGGCCTGGCTGCAGTAGTTGCAGTTCT
>JBQCDC010000067.1:0-16788 GCA_051961575.1 Marmoricola sp. | reverse complement strand
CAGTACGAGTGGGACTCAGCAGCACCGGTCGCGGTCGCCCGAGCAGCCGGACTCTTCACGAGTCGCGTCGACGGGTCGCCGCTGACCTACAACCACGAGGACCCGAACCTGCCGGACCTCATCATCTGTCGGCCGGAGCTGGCCGAACCCATCTTGGAATACCTGGCGGCGAATCCGCCGTCCTGAGGGCCAGTACCAACGCGACGATGCCGATGCCCCAACCGGCGATCACGTCGCTGAGCCAGTGCACGTCGATCACGACGCGTCCCCAGGCCATGACGACACCCCACAGGGCGGCGATCACCAACGCCACCGGCGCGCGCCACTCTCGGCTCGGGAGCAGCAGGTAGACCACCAGCCCCGAGGCGACCACGGCGACCGCGGTGTGCCCGGAGGGGAACGAGCCGTTCTGGTGGTTGAAGATCGAGATCCGCGGGAAGAGCGACTTCAGCACCCAGGTGCTGACTCCGGCGACTCCGAGGCCGATGGCGACCATCAGCACCGGCTCGATCCGGTGCCGGAGGACGGTCACGATCAGGCCCAGCGTCCCCACGATGAAGCAGGCGAGGCCCGGCTTGCCCACCTTGTTCAGGAACGACGCGAACGAGGTCGACCAGGTCGGAGTCACGTTGGCGAAGTGCAGCGCCACGGTGATGTCCGTGCGGAACAGCGGGCCGTGGGTCAGCACCTCGAACCCGGACACCACCGCCAGGATCGCGCCGATGATCGCAAGTCCGGTGCTGGGTCGCATGCGCCTAGGGTAGGAGGCGCGGTAAACATAGCTGTGCCCAGTCCCTCGGTCGAGATCGACATCGACGACAAGGTCGTGAAGGTCAGCAACCCAGGTCGCGTCTACTTCGACGACCTCGGGCTCACCAAACTGGACCTCGTCGAGTACTACCTCGCTGTGGGGCCCGGCATCGTCAACGCCCTGCGCGAGCGGCCCTGCATGCTGCATCGCTTTCCCAGCGGGTTGTCGGGGGACAAGGTGCACCAGAAGCGCCTACCCGCAGGCGCGCCGCCGTGGGTGGAGACGGTCGAACTCTTCTTCCCGCGGTGGAAGCGGACTGCCGACGAGCTGTGCGTGACCGAGCTGGCGCAGGTGATCTGGGCGGTCCAGATGTCGACGGTCGAGTTCCACCCGTGGAACAGCCGCCGCGCCGACGTGGAGAAACCCGACGAGTGGCGCATCGACCTCGACCCGGGGCCGGACTGCCCCTGGTCGACCGTGCAGCGCGTAGCGGGAGTCGCACACGAGGTGCTGGACGAGCTCGGAGCCGTCGGCTTCCCCAAGACGAGCGGCGGCAAGGGCATGCACATCTACGTGCGCATCAAGCCCGAGCACGACCACAAGGGCGTCCGCCAAGCAGCGCTCGCCTTCGCCCAGATGGTCGAAGCCCGCTGCGAGGGCGTCACCACCACATGGTGGCGCAAGGATCGCGACCCCAAGGACCTCTTCATCGACTACAACCAGAACGCGAGGGACCACACCATCGCGGCGGCGTATTCAGTGCGAGGAACTCAGCGTGCGACTGTCTCCGCCCCGATCCGCTGGGACGAGATCGACGACTGCGCACCCGACGACTTCACCATGTTGACCATGCCGCAGCGCTTCGCCGAGATCGGCGATCTGCACGCCGACATGGACGACCAAGTCTTCGACATCACACCTCTGCTGGAGGTTGAGGAGCCGACGTAGTCGGCGTCACGAAACCGGAAACGGCGGCACCGGCGGCAGCTTCGCGATGTCGAACACGTCGGCGAGGTGTACCGGCTGCAGCCGCCGCTCGCGGATGATGTCGACGATCCGATCCATCACCGAGAGCACGCCGGCATGGTTCGCGTGCCCGATGACGAGGCGTTCCGGATGGAGCCAATGCTTGGCGTTCGCGAGGATCTGATGACTCGGGATGGATGTGGAGTCGCCCAGCGAACCCCACCACATCGTCATGGACGGATAGCCCAGTGCGGCGACCATCTGGTCGACCCGCGCGTTGTGGTTCCCGTAGGGCGGGCGGAGGAACGGACGACCGTTGACCCCGTACAGGTTGGACAGGAAGTTCTCGTTCTTCTGGATCTCGATGGCGATCTGGGTGTCGCTGAGTCGGGTGAGATCGCTGTGCGACCAGGTGTGATTGCAGATGATCGCCTGGCCCTGGTCCACGAGAGGCCGCAGCAGCGGAGCATGGTCTGACCAGCTAGGAGTGGAGCCGTTCGCGAAGAAGGTCAGTCGCAGCCCGGTGCGCTTGGCCAGCATCACGTAGGCCTTGAGTACGTCGGTGTCGGTGCCGTCGTCGACCGTGAGTGCCACCAGGTTCTTGTGGCCCGGCAGCATCGTGAGCGTCCCCTGCGGTACCGGAGCCCGCACGATGCCTTGGGGCGGTCCGAAGGCCGGGGCGCTGACGGTCCGGGCGGTCTGAGGCACCGTGCCGCAACCGGACAGACCGGCTGCCACGCTCGCGGCCAGCCCGGCCAGGAATCCCCGTCGGTCCACCCTGTCTCCGCTCCTCCAGACGTGCTCTCACGCTAGGCGCGGGCAGGGTCGTCTCAGTGGAAGCAGACCGGGCGCGTCGGCTGAATTCGCACTGTGATCCGCTTTACAAGATGGTCCGTTGTGTCAACGGTTACCCGCGCGTAAAGTCCGTGGAATGACTCAGCCCTCCTCCGGGCACGGTCCGGCCTCCGCCGGCGAGCTGCCGTTCGATCCCGAGCACGACCCGAAGGCCTCGTTGGCGTTCGAGCCCGAATACGTCCGCGGCCTGACGTCGCGACTCATCGCCACCAGCGGCGAGTCGCTGACGGCCTACGCGCCCGCGACCGGGCAGCCGTTGGCCTCGATTCCGCAGTCGACGGTCGCCGACGTCGAGGAGGCCTTCGCCCGCGCCCGGCGCGCGCAAGAGGCGTGGCAGCAGGTCAGCCTGGACGAGCGCTCCGCAATCCTGCTGCGCCTGCACGACATCGTGCTGGACCGCCAGGACGAGATCATGGACGTGATCTGCTGGGAGTCGGGCAAGGCGCGCAAGCACGCGTTCGACGAGCCGCTGCACATCGCACTGACCGCTCGCTACTACGCACGCACGGCGCACAAGCACCTCGACACCGAGCGCCGCTCGGGCGTCATCCCCGGCCTCACGCACGCCGAGGTGAACCACGTGCCGAAGGGCGTCGTGGGCATCATCTCGCCCTGGAACTACCCGTTCACGATGGCGCTGTGCGACGGCCTGCCGGCCCTGCTCGCCGGAAACGCAGTGGTCACCAAGCCCGACGCGCAGACGATGCTCAGCGCGCTTCTCGGCGCTCAGCTGCTCGAAGAGGCCGGCTTCCCGCGCGACCTCTGGAACGTCGTCGCCGGACCGGGTCGGGTGCTCGGCACGCCGATCATCGAGCGGTCGGACTACATCTGCTTCACCGGATCGACCGCGACCGGCAAGCACATCGCCAAGCAGTGCGCGGACCGCCTGATCGGCGCCTCGCTGGAGCTGGGTGGCAAGAACCCGATCCTCATCCTGAAGGACGCGGACATCGAGAAGGCCGCCGAGGGCGCAGTGCGTGCCTGCTTCTCCAACGCGGGCCAGCTGTGCGTCTCGACCGAGCGCATGTTCATCGCCGATGAGGTCTACGACCGCTTCAAGGAGCGCTTCGTCGCCCACACCAAGGCGATGAACTTGAGCGCCGAGATCGGCTGGGGCTCGGACATGGGCTCGCTGATCAGCCAGGACCAGCTGGACACCGTCACCGAGCACGTCAACGACGCGGTCGCCAAGGGCGCGACCGTGCTCGCCGGCGGCAAGGCGCGTCCGGACCTCGGCCCGTTCTACTACGAGCCGACCATCCTCGAGGGTGTCTCGCCCGACATGACCTGCCACGGCCACGAGACGTTCGGACCTGTGATCAGCCTCTACCGCTTCGAGACCGAGGCCGAGGCCGTCGCCCGCGCCAACGAGGGCGAGTACGGCCTCAACGCGTCGATCTACACCAAGGACGCCAAGCGCGGCCGTGAGCTCGCCCGCCACATCAAGTGCGGCACGGTCAATGTGAACGAGGCGTTCGGCGCGACCTTCGCCAGCATCGACGCCCCGATGGGCGGCATGCGGGAGTCCGGCCAGGGCCGACGTCAGGGCAGCGAGGGCATCCACCGCTACACCGAGACCCAGGCCGTCGCCTCGCAGGCGGTGCTGCGCTTCAGCCCGCAGTTCGGCCTCAATGACGAGCAGTACGCCAAGGTGATGACGCTGTCGCTGCGTCTGATGAAGAAGTTGGGACGCGCATAGTGGCCAAGCACAAGGCTGTGGAGTATGACTACGACGTCATCGTCATCGGATCGGGTTTCGGGGGTTCCGTCACCGCCTTACGCCTGACGGAGAAGGGTTACCGCGTCGCTGTCCTCGAGGCCGGTGCGCGCTTCTCGGACTCCGACTTCGCCGACAACTCCTGGGATCTGAAGAAGTTCGTCTTCAACCCGAGCCTGGGCTGCTACGGCATCCAGCGCATCGACATGGTCAAGGACTGCCTGATCCTCGCCGGCGCCGGTGTCGGTGGTGGCTCGCTGGTCTACGCCAACACGCTCTACGAACCCCTCGACCCGTTCTACACGGACCCGTCCTGGGCCCACATCGAGGACTGGAAGACCGAACTCGCGCCGTACTACGACCAGGCCAAGCGGATGCTCGGTGTGGTCACCTACCCGCACCTGACGCCCTCGGACCAGGTCATGAAGAAGGTCGCCGACGAGATGGGCGTGGGCGACACGTTCCACCCCACGCCGGTCGGGGTCTTCTTCGGTGGACCGGAGAACAAGGCGGGTGAGGGCGTTGCCGACCCGTACTTCGGTGGCAAGGGTCCCGCGCGCAACACCTGCCTGAACTGCGGTGAGTGCATGACGGGCTGTCGCCACAACGCGAAGAACACGCTGGTCAAGAACTACCTCTACCTGGCCGAGCAGAACGGCGCCGTCGTGCACCCGCTCACCACCGTCACCCGCGTGCGTCCGCGCTCCGAGGGCGGCTACCAGGTCGACACCCGCTGGACGAAGGCCAAGGCGACCCGCAAGTCCGCGGTGCGCAGCTTCACGGCCGAGCAGGTCGTGTTCGCGGCCGCCGCGCTGGGCACGCAGAAGCTGCTGCACAAGCTCAAGGCCGAGGGCGACCTGCCGAACCTCTCGGACCGCCTCGGTTACCTGACCCGGACGAACTCCGAGTCGATCCTCGGTGCGCTCGCTCCGGATCTGTCGGTCGACTACAGCGAGGGCGTGGCGATCACGTCGTCGTGGCACCCCGACGAGCACACGCACATCGAGCCCGTCCGCTACGGCCGGGGCAGCAACGCGATGTCGCTCATGCAGACGGTGCTGACCGACGGCGACGGCCCCGACCCGCGCTGGAAGACCTGGCTCAAGGAGCTGTGGTCGAAGAAGCGGGAGGTCCTCGACCTCTACGACGTGAAGCACTGGTCCGAGCGCACGGTCATCGCGCTGGTCATGCAGACGGTCGACAACTCGATCACCACGTTCCCGAAGAAGACGCCGCTCGGCTGGATGCTGTCCTCCAAGCAGGGTCACGGCAAGCCGAACCCGACCTGGATCCCGGTAGCCAACGAGGCCGTTCGCCGGATGGCCCGCGTGCTCGGCGGAACCCCGGGTGGCACCATCGGCGAGCCGTTCAACCGCCCGCTGACCGCGCACTTCATCGGTGGCTGCACCATCGGCGACTCGCCCCAGACGGGCGTCATCGACGGCTACCAGCGCGTCTACGGCTACCCCGGGCTGCACATCGCCGACGGCTCGGCGATCTCCGCCAACCTGGGCGTGAACCCGTCGCTGACCATCACCGCTCAGGCCGAGCGCGCGATGTCCTACTGGCCGAACAAGGGCGAGAAGGACACCCGCCCCCTCCTGGGCCGCAAGTACAAGTCGATCAGCCCGGTGGCCCCCAACAACCCGGTCGTCCCCGAAGACGCCCCCGCCGCCCTCCGTCTCCCGATCGTCGCGGTGAGCTAGTAACCCCTAAGGTTCTGGAACGTTGACGTTTCCAACCTGGTCGGGGGGCCGGTATGGATGTACACGCACGCTCGAAGGGCCTTGCCCTCTTTCTTGCCACCCTGCTGTTGTCTGCGACGACATCAGCGCTGCTCGCGGCACCGAGCCGCGCTGACGAGACAACCGTCTCCTACGACACCTTGCGCACGGACTGGGATCCCAACGAGCCGGGGCTGTCCCCGAGCAACGTGTCATCGTCCGACTTCGGGCAGTTGTTCGCGACGCAGCTCAACGGCCAGGTCTATGCGCAGCAGGTCATCGCCAAGGGCGTACTCCTCGCTGCCACGGAGAACAACTGGGTCTACGGCCTCGATCCGGTGACCGGCGCCATCAAGTGGCAGCGGAATGTCGGTGCGGCCTGGCCGGCGGCCACCATCGGCTGCGGTGACGTCGCTCCGAATGTCGGCATCACCGCGACACCCGTGGTCGATCCGGATACGGGGACGGCCTACTTCACCGCGAAGGTGAACGACGGGCCGACAGCACAATCTCCCCATTGGTACATGCACGCCGTCGACATCACGACTGGTGCCGAGCGGCCCGGCTTCCCGACCGTCATCGGAACGGGCACCGGCTTCAACGCGAAGACTGCGATGCAGCGCCCGGGATTGCTGCTGCTCGGCGGGGTCGTCTACGCCGCGTTCGGCAGCCACTGCGACCTCGGTCCGTATGTCGGCTATGTGGCCGGCATCAACGCACAGACCGGCGTTGAGACGGCGCTGTTCTCCACCGAGGCGGGGACCTCCAGTGGCGAGGCGGGAATCTGGCAGTCCGGGGGCGGTCTCGTCTCCGATGGGCCCGGGCAGATCCTCTTCGCCACCGCCAACGGGATATCTCCCGCGCCCGGTCCGGGCACATCGCCGCCCAGTCAGCTGGCCGAGTCGGTGGTGCGGCTGCAGGTCAATGCGGATGGAAGTCTCAGCGCCAAGGACTTCTTCAGCCCGGTGAACAACACCGCCCTTGATCGCGATGACGAGGATCTGGGCGCCGGAGGGCCGATGGCGATCCCGGACGGCTATGGCAGCGCGGCCCATCCGCACCTCCTCGTCCAGGTCGGCAAGTCCGGGCAGGTGTTCTTGTTGGATCGCGACAACCTGGGCGGCGTCGCTCAGGGCGCTGGCGGCACGGACAACGTGCTGCAGTCCATCGGTCCGTATCGGGGCGTCTGGGGACACCCCGCGTTCTGGGGTGGCGACGGAGGCTACGTCTACACGATCAGCAACGGCGGTCCGATGTATGCGTACCGCCTCGAGCCCGACGGCTCGGGTGCTCCGAGCCTCGCTCTGGTCGGTACGAGCACGCGGATCTGGGGCTGGGGCTCCGGCTCGCCGGTGGTGACTTCGACGGGCACAAACCCCGGTTCGGCCCTGGTATGGGGCGTGTACAGCAGCGGCAAGTCGGGCTCGGCGGGGCTTCTCCAGGCCTACGACGCGGTTCCGGTCAACGGGGTCATGCAGTTGCGCTACTCCGTCCCGATCGGCACGGCCTCGAAGTTCACCGTTCCCGCCACCGACGCAGGCAGGCTCTACATCGGAAATCGGGATGGCATCGTCTACGGCTTCGGTCGGCCGACGAGCTCCCCGCTGACCGGGACCGACACCGATTTCGGGTTCGTGCCGACCGGGACGTCGTCGACCAAGACAATCACCGTCACCGCGGCGAAGCCGCTCACCATCAGCAACGTCTCGGCGAGTGGTCCCTTCACCATCGACAACGCGACGCCAGCGGTCGGAACATCGTTGAACGCAGGCGATACCGAGGAACTCACCATCACGGCCACTCCCACCGCGGCTGGGCCGGCGACGGGCACCCTCGGACTGACCACCTCATCGGGCACGGTGACCCTCGGCCTTGAGGTCGACGGCACCGCACCCGGCGTGGCCGCATCGCCGAGCAGTCTCAACTTCGGCCAGGTGCCGACGGGAGGGCGGGTCACCTATGCGGTGAGCGTCATGAACACCGACTCCCAACCCACGACGGTGACCGCGGCGACCGGCCCGAGCGGACCGTTCACAGCCTCCCTGCCGGCGGCGGGTGCGACGATCCCAGGCGGGGGGTCGATCGCGGTACCCGTCACCTACGCTCCGACTACGGCGGGAACGTTCTCCGACTCCGTGGTGGTGACGACGTCGACCGGATCGGCGACGATCAACCTCAGTGCAACGGCTGTGGTGGGGGCTCCCCATCTGACGGTCAGTCCCGCGGTTCTCGACTTCGGCACGATCACGGTCGGATCGCAAGCTCAGGGCATCGCCACGGTCAAGAACTCGGGCAATGTGGTCCTGACCATCAACAAGGCGCCCCCGCCGACGGCGCCGTTCACGGTGACGAATGCGGTGTCGGAGGGACAGCAGCTGTCGCCCGGCGCGGGGATCCTCGTCACGATCGGATTCGCGCCCACCACCCCGGGTCACTTCAGCGGCAGCTATGTCCTCACGGGGAACGATGGCTCCGGTCCTCAGACGGTGCGATTCACAGGATCGGCGGTTGCTGCCGGGCTCTCGGCGATCCCCGCTCCGACGAATCATTCCTGGCACCTCAACGGATCGGCGCAGCTGGCCGGAACACAACTGGTGCTGACCCCGGCCAGCCCGTCGCTGGCGGGTGATGCCGTCTATCCCACCCCGGTCTTCGGATCAGGTCTCAAAGCTACGTTCACGGCGACCATCAGCGGTGGTACCGGCGGTAACGGGCTCGCCTTCGCCTTGCTGGCTGCGGCCAATGCCACGCGGTCGTCCCTGGGCCGGAGCGGATCGGCGCTCGGTTGGGCACCGCTGCATGGTGTGGCGGTCGTGATCGGCGCTGGCGCGACCGGGCCGGCCAACGCCATCGGTATCGCCACAGGTCCGACGCGGACCGGATCTGGGCTGGTGCTGGCAGCGAGCGCGCGGGTTTCGCAGAACCTGCGGAGAGGTTCGCATGTCGTGAGCGTCAGCACGACGGCGACGAGCGTGACGGTCCGAGTCGACGGCGGTCCGGCATTGACGGCGCACGTCGCCGTTCCGCGCAGTGTGTTGCTCGCCTTCACGGCCGCAACCGGTCAACGGACGGGCCAGCACAGCATCAGCGGTGTCACCATCACACAGCGGACGTTCGTGGAGCCGATAGTCGGGATCAATCGCCGCTGCGCCGACGTGCGGGGGACCACCACGGCCAGCGGCACGCCCGTGGTGCTCTACACCTGCAACGGCGCGGCCTCGGAGCGATGGACGCTCCTCGCGACGAAGACGATTCGCGCCCTCGGGGAGTGTCTGACCATGACTCGCGGCGCCCGCGTGAACGGTGCCCGCGTCGAGCTACTGACCTGCGGTGGCACAGCAGCTCAGGTCTGGCTGCCGCTGGGTGCGGGACGCATCGAGAACCCGGAGTCCGGCAAGTGCTTGGCGGTGCTGTCGCCCATCGGTGCCAACCGGTCGCCCCTGGTGATCGAGACCTGCACCAGCGCCGCGAATGAGCGCTGGACCCTGCCCTGACCCCAGTCCGGACATGCGCCAGGGCCCGACGGGGAGGGAGTGTCGGGCCCTGGCAAAGTCCACTTGCCGCGGACTTAAGGTGCGAGTCGGTCTTGAGGGAGGGAGTGGAGACCGGCTCGCTGCCACTTCAACGAGGTGTGGAGTGGCCTAGTTATGGCGAATTTCCCGACACCGTAGAGTTTGTTTTCTCAAAGCAGTAGCAATTGGTAACGAGCGATTCCTGTGCGCCTGATGTGACGGGTGTGCTGAGGGAATCGCCGTCTTGAGGCTCCGGAGGACGGCAAGAATTTTGAGCGATCACGACCTTGTTCTGGTGGTGGACTTCGGCGCGCAGTACGCGCAGCTGATCGCGCGGCGTGTCCGTGAGGCTCAGGTCTACTCGGAGATCGTCCCGCACCACATGCCCGTTGCCGAGATGGTCGCTCGCAAGCCGAAGGCGATCATCCTGTCCGGGGGTCCGTCCTCGGTGTACGAGGCGGGCGCGCCGCAGATTTCCGGCGACATCTTCGACGCCGACGTTCCGGTCTTCGGAATGTGTTACGGCTTCCAGATCATGGCGCAGAAATTGGGCGGCGAGGTGGCCGCCACCGGGCTGCGTGAATATGGCCGTACCCCGGTGTCCGTCGGCGATTCCGGCACCCTTCTCGCGGGTATTCCGGCCGCCCACAATGTGTGGATGCCCCACGGCGACCAGGTGGTGGCCGCGCCCGAGGGCTTCCGCGTGCTCGCCTCCACCAACGTCACGCCGGTCGCCGCCTTCGAGAACCTCGACCGTCGGTTGGCGGGCGTGCAGTGGCACCCGGAGGTGCTGCACTCCCAGCACGGCCAGAGGGTCCTCGAGCACTTCCTCTGGGACATCGCCGGCTGTCGCAAGACGTGGACGATCGGCAACATCGCCGACGAGCAGATCGAGCGGGTCAAGGCGCAGATCGGTGAGACCGGTCGGGCTATCTGCGGACTCTCCGGCGGTGTCGACTCGGCGGTCGCGGCCGCGATCGTGACCAAGGCGATCGGCGACCGGCTGACCTGCGTCTACGTCGACCACGGTCTGATGCGCAAGGGCGAGACCGAGCAGATCGAGCGTGACTTCGTGGCCGCGACGGGCGCCAAGCTGGTCGTCGTCGACGCCGAGAAGCAGTTCCTCGACGCGCTGGCCGGGGTCTCCGAGCCCGAGGCGAAGCGCAAGATCATCGGGCGCGAGTTCATCCGCGCCTTCGAGGGCGCCCAGGACGACGTCATCAACGCCTCGCCCCCGGGCACGACCGTCGGCTTCCTCGTCCAGGGGACGCTCTATCCGGATGTCGTCGAGTCCGGCGGCGGAGCCGGCACCTCCACGATCAAGTCGCACCACAACGTGGGCGGTCTGCCGGAGGACATCGAGTTCGAGCTGGTCGAGCCGCTCCGCGAGCTCTTCAAGGACGAGGTGCGGGCCGTCGGTGCGCAGCTCGGCCTTCCCGAAGCGATCGTGCACCGCCAGCCGTTCCCCGGTCCAGGTCTCGGCATCCGCATCATCGGCGAGGTGACCCGCGAGCGCCTCGACGTCCTACGCGAGGCCGACGCGATCGCGCGCGAGGAGCTCACCAACGCGGGCATGGACCTCGACATCTGGCAGATGCCCGTCGTGCTGCTTGCGGACGTTCGCTCGGTGGGCGTGCAGGGTGATGGTCGTACCTACGGCCACCCGGTCGTGCTACGGCCGGTGACCTCCGAGGACGCCATGACGGCCGACTGGGCGCGCCTGCCGTTCGATCTGCTCGAACGGATCTCGACCCGCATCACCAACGAGGTCGAGGAGATCAACCGGGTGACGCTGGACGTGACCTCCAAGCCGCCGGGGACGATCGAATGGGAATGATTTTCCGCGTCTGACCTGCGGAAACGTATCTTCTGGCCTCTTGACGCCTCCGTACGGTCGGAGTTGACTGAAAAACCGTCGCCCTACGGGGGGCGATTTCACCAGGGCGCGGCTCGTCCGTCGTCGCGAGCGTATTTGCTCAAAGTATTCGGGGGCTTTGGGTCAGGCGGGACTCACCGGTCTGCGGGAGCTCGCCGCGTGCAAGGGGAACCGCATGACAAGCATGTCTATGCGCGGCTCCGGCGACGAGATCGCCGAGCTGCGGGCTGAAATCGAGAAACTCAAGGCGACGACGATCCGCAGGCGAGGCTGGCGACGACCGCTTGCCCTGCTGGGTTCCGCACTCCTCGTCGTTGGAATGGTTGCGGGCGTAGCGGGAGCATCCGGTTACGGAACCGCCGACGTCACCATGGTCCCGCTCTCGCCGGCGTACAAGCTCACCTCGTTGACGGGTTCCAGCATCGCTGCCGGAAAGACGCTGTCGCTGACCGTCGCGGGTGCACCCACGCCGGTCCCCGATGACGCGACCACGGTGCAGTTGACCGTCAGCGTGGTGAACTCGAACGGTGGGCAGCTGAACATCTATCCGGCCGGCAACCCATCCGCACCGAACGGCTACGTGCCCTGGAGTGGCGGCGTGAAGGCGACCGACTCGGTCAACGTCAACGTCGGCACCAAGAACCAGATCACCATCGCCAACAACAGCTTCGGCACGGCGACCGTGACGGTCACCGAGACGGGTTATTCGGTGCAGGTGAATGCGGCTGATATCTCGGGCGCGCAGGGCACCGCGGGCCAGGTCCTCACGAACACCGGGACGGGTGCGTCCTGGCAGGACGCGGGCGGTCCAGGGTTTCAAACGTCGTTCTTCGGTCCGAATGGGCCGATTACGGCGAACGACTTCAACCCGGCCCTCCTAGGCACCTATACGCCGCCGCCGGGCAAGTACCTGGTCACGTTCTCCGGGGAGGTCGAGGACACGTCGACCACCACCAGTGACTTCGTCCAGTGCTCGCTCGATACCCAATACGACTCGATCGGGTCCGCGATCGCGAGCGTCACCCCGGGTGCCAAGTGGGCGACGATCGCGATCTCGGGGATGGTCGACGACTCATATGCCCCCGGCACCATCAAGTTCTACTGCTCGACGGGGTCCGCTGTTGGGACGTTCACGTACGGTCACATGGATCTGGTCCAGGTATCCCAAGCGAATGGTGACGCCTCCTTCGGAGCTAAGCGCCACTAGCCAAGAGTTATCCGCAGATTCCCCCACGGTTCGGCACGGCTCGTGCGACCGTGGGGGTATGCGTTTCAAGGTCTTCATCATTGCGGTCGTCATCGGCGTCGTGAGTGTGTCCCTGACCTCCTCGGTGGCGAGTGCGACCTCCGGCAACCCGCTGACGGGTCATTGGGGCGTCGACACCGACCCGGGCAACTACGTCTATCCGGCGTATCAACAGGCCACCGGCCACGACAAGACGTTGCTCGGCAAGATCGCGCTGCGACCGCGCATGATCCAGGTCGGATCGTGGATCGCGGTCAGCAAGGTCCGTGCGCGGATCGCGCATCTGGTTGCCAATCAGCAGGCCGGAGACCATGCCAAGCTCACGCAGTTCGCGACCTTCAACCTCTGGCCACAAGGCGAGTCCGCGGTCGGCCTGCCGTCGGGCTACACGACGACCTACCGCGCCTGGTATCAGCAGTTCGTAGCAGGCATCGGCACGGCCCGCGCTGTCGTGATGCTCGAGTCCGACCTGCCGGTCGCGGTCGGTTCGAACCGATCGCCCGCGGCTCGTGAGTCGCTCACGCGGTGGGCGGCGCAGCTGCTCGCGAAGCACTCGAACATCACCGTGTACATCGACGGTGGGGACTCCGACTGGCTGACGCCGGCGCGCTCGGCCGCGATGCTCAAGGCGGCGGGCGTCGGGTATGCCCGCGGTTTCGCGCTGGGCTCGACGCACTACGCGCAGGTCGGCAACGACATCAACTACGGAGCGAAGGTGGTCAGCGCGCTGGCGAGCCTGGGGATCCGGGGGAGGCATCTGATCATCGACACCGCCGACAACGGCCGCGGGTTCACCTGGACGCAGTTCCAGGCGGACCACCCGGGAAAGCTGTTCGACGACGCCCAGCCCTGCACGAGCACCGACACACGCGCCTGCACGGCGCTCGGCATTCCGCCGACGACCAACGTCGCGAGCCTGAACTGGCACCTGACGGCGACCGAACGGTCGCTGGCGCTCGCACACGTCGACGGTTACCTGTGGTTCGGACGGCCGTGGCTGCACAACCAGGCGTACCCGTTCGAGCTCAACAAGGCGCTCGCCGTCGCTGCCGCATCGCCGTACTAAGACCTAGAACACGTTCTAATCTGGTGTTACATTCGGCGACGTGACTGCCACGCCGCGCCCCATCCACCTGGCCGACATCCTCGAAGCGATGGCCGAGGCCATCCCCGACCGGGTCGCGATCGCGACGATCGATCGCGACTACACCTACGCCGAGATCGACGACCGGTCGACGCGGGTGGCCAACCATCTGGCCAGCCTCGGGATCAAGCCAGGCGATCGCGTGGCCGTGCACTCGGCCAACCGGATCGAGTGGGTCGACGCCTTCTACGGCTGCCTGAAGATCCGGGCGATCCCGATCAACATCAACTTCAAGTACCAGCACGATGAGCTCGCGTACCTCTACGGCAACGCCGAGTGCGTGGCGACGGTCGTCGCACCCGAGCACGTGGCTGCGGTGGACGCGCTCAACGATCCGACGCTGCGGCACCAGATCGTGCTCGACGACTCCTACGAGGACCTGCTGGCGAACGCGGGCACCGAGCGGTTCGAAGGTCGCAGCGCGGACGACCACTACATCCTCTACACAGGCGGGACGACCGGATCACCCAAGGGCGTGATCTGGCGTCAGGAGGACCTCATCCGGGCTGCTCTCAATGCGGCCCGGTTCGGTGCGCCCTTCGAGTCCGTCGAGCAGCTCGCCGCCGAGGCCGCCGCCACCGAGACCCCGATGACGATCCTCGCCTGCGGCCCGATGATGCACGGTGGCAGCCAGTGGATCATGGGCAACGGGCATGTCGCGGGGCACCGGGTCGCGCTCTACACGGAACCGAACTTCAGCGCCTCGGGGATCCTCGACCTGGTCCAGAAAGCCCAGGTCAATTCACTGACGTTCCTAGGCGACGCGATGGGTCGGCCAGTCGCTGAGGCGATCTTGGCCGAGCCGGATCGCTGGGACCTGTCCAGCCTGGCGGCGGTCTCTAACGGGGCGGCGCCGCTGTCGGAAGGCGTGCGCGCGGAGATCCGGCGCGCTCTCCCGGGCCGCTTCATCCTCGACACCTACGGCTCGTCGGAGTCCGGCGCGACCGCCTCGCACATCGACGACGGCAACGACGGTGTGCTCGGCGCTCCGAAGTTCAACGCCGCCGACGACGTCGAGGTCTTCAACACCGAGTTCAAGCCGTGTGCGGTCGGGGAGGAGGGCATGCTCGGCCGCACCGGGCCGATCCCGCTCGGCTACTTCAACGACCCGGTCAAGACCGCGGCCACCTTCCGCGAAATAGATGGCGTCCGCTGGTCCATTCCCGGCGACTTCGCGCGTCGTGAGGAGGACGGATCGGTGACGGTTCTCGGCCGCGGCTCTGTGTGCATCAACACGGGCGGCGAGAAGGTCCACCCCGAGGAGGTCGAGGCGGTGCTGCTGCGTCACGACGACGTCTTCGACGCGGTCGTGGTGGGGACGCCTCACGAGCGTTGGGGTCAGCAGGTGACCGCTCTGGTCCAGGTACGCGACGGCGCCCACCTCGACGAGGAGAACGTGCGCGACCACGCGCGCGGGCTGATCTCGAACTACAAGGTGCCGAAGCGGATCCTCTTCGTCGACGAGGTGCCGCGCACCGCGGTCAGCAAGATCGACTACCGCGCCAGCATGGACCTCGCCCTCGAGCTCCTCTCGTAACGCCGAGCCGTCACTTCTCGCGCTAGACGACGAAGAGGGGGAGCGTGGCGCGGGGTTGGAACTCGAAGGCTGCTCCGAGGCTGAACTTCGCGATCGTGACGGCCTCGTGCTCGGGGATATCGTCCGCCGACTCGTAGATGGTCGCCGACCAGTCGGTGGCTGTGCCCGAGAGTGAGACGGCCAGCCGAGGGTTGACTCCTCGCGCAATCGCTTGGACGGCCTCCGGGTGGGCGGGGGTGATCAGGGCGAGCCCGGCGTTGTCCGCGTGTGCGGCCGACTCGGCGACCGCGATCGTCGCCTCGTCTCGGCCGAACGACACGTACGGCGCTGGGTTGAACGCGGGGTGCAGCGACATCACGAACGTGGCGTCCTCAGGGGTCCCGGCCAGGCCGAGCGCCCGCGTGATGCGCTCCGCCGCGATGCCGGCATGACCCGTGAAGGCGTTGCGCACGATGCGCTCGTGGACCCCGTCGTCGGCCGCGCGCTTGCGGATGGCACGCGCAAACGAGAGGTAGAGCAGGTGCTGCTGGATGACGACCTCGTCGGCCATCCGTACCAGCGCCGAGTGCGAGAACGAGGCGAAGTCGATGTCGCTGACCAGATCGCCGGCGTAGTCAGCGGCGCCGGCCTCGGCGGGATCGATCGGGCTGAGCGTCAGCTTGGCGAGGTGGGTCCGCTCGAGCTCGGCGACACCTTCGGCGGCGATCGCGTCGGGGTGGTGGTCCTCGATGTTCACCGTCCACGCGCAGTGCGGCTGCCGGTCGGCCGGCGTTCGAGGCGGTCGGTGAATCGGTCGCACCTGAGCCTTCGGATTCGTGGCGACGGCGGTCGCGTCGAAGGTCGGGTCCTCGATGTCGTGGCACATCTTGAAGACCATGTCCTCGCCCATCGGCTCGACGTCGAGCAGGGCGCCGCAGTGGTCCAGGTGGAAGGCGCCGTGGTGGCGATCCGTGACCTCGTAGCGGAAGTCCATGAACTGCGGGGGAGCACCGATATCGAGCTGGAGCCCCTTGAAGATCGTGATGATGTCGTCACCCTCGTAGCGCAGCGCCTTCTGCATGCGGCGCGTGTAGATCGGGCTGGCGCACTCCCATTCCTCGATGGCGACCGCGGCCATCTCGGCCTCGCCCCACTCGCCCAGCGCGTAGGGCATTCCGGCCCGATCGAAGAGGTGGCCGATGAGCAGCAGCTCCGGCACCAGAACCGCGAGCTCGGATCGGCTCAGCCCGGAATATCGAGAGTCCACGAGGGCAGCCTAGACATGTGTCCAGTCTCATGTCCATGATCGGGTCCGCCTCACCTAGACTCGCACCCGTGAGCCGTCTGACCAGTCGCCTAGCAGCGCGCTTCCAGCTGCCCGAGGAGCGCCCGCCCGGACTCGATTCGCCCGCCACCGTCAAGGTGATCAAGTACATGGCGAAGGGCCAGGTCGCGGTCTTCAAGGCGACCAACGGACGGGT
>JBQCDC010000066.1:0-4073 GCA_051961575.1 Marmoricola sp. | reverse complement strand
CATCCGCGTGGCCACCGACCAGGAGCGGGATCTTCTCGGTGGGCGCCGGACACTGCTTGAGAGCGTCGACGTCATAGAACTCGCCGTGGTACTCGAAGAACTCTCCGGTGGTGAGTCCGCGCAGGATGTCCATGCACTCATCCATCCGCTTGCCGCGGCGCTCCCACGAGACGCCGAGCGCCTCGAAGTCCTCGGGCCACGGCGAGATGCCCACGCCCAGCCCGAGGCGGTTGTTGGAGAGGAACGCCAACGACGAGGCCTGCTTGGCGGTCAGCACCGGAGGACGGATCGGCAGCTTGAGCACGAACGGCGTCAGGCGAAGAGTCGAGGTCACCGCGAACAGGTGGGCGCAGAGGATCATCGTCTCGATGAACTCCTTGCCGTCCAGGAACTCGCGATCGCCGGTGTCCGTGTACGGGTACTTGGAGTCCGACTCCTTGGGGTAGATCAGGGAGTCGGCGACCGTCATCGATGTGTAGCCGGCCGCCTCAGCCGCCTGGGCGAGCGGCGCGTAGTAGCGCGCGTTGGTCATGGCTTCCGCGTAGGTGAACCGCATGGCCTGATGCTAGCCCGAAAGTAGAACGTGTTCTAGTGGTCACTCGGGCCGAGGCCAGGGCCGACCTTCGAGCGCTTCGATGGAGTTGTTGAACCGACGCAGCAGATCGGCGAATGCCTCGATGTCCTCGGCCCGCCAGTCCGCGAGCACCTGTCCGACCTGCTGTCGGGCGACATCGCGGTCGTGCTTCAGAAGCTTGAGCCCTTGACGCGTAGGCCGCAGCAATTGCGCGACGCCGCCCTCGGGATCGGAGATCCGCTCGACCAACGCGTCGCGGCGCATCGCACCGATCTGGCGGTTCACGGTCGATTGGTCCAGGCGAAAGGCTTCGGCGAGCTGCTTGAGCGTCATGGGCCCGTGCTCGAGGCGGCTGAGCAGGGCGTAGGCAGAGCGATCGAGCGTGCGATCCGGCGCGTGCTGCGCGGAATGCAGTTGGTGTCGAGCGAACAGTGACAGTTCGCGTTCAACATCGAACACGTGATTCTCCATAGCGATCAGCTCCCGTGACGTGTTGCCAACGCCACATTTGGTACCAGATGTGCATGATGCACATTGTGTGTATTCTACATGTATGACTTCACAGCACGAACGCGCCGCCAAGCCGGAGCTGATCGTCGCCATCGGCTGCATGTGCGGCATCGTCGTAGCGCTGTCGCAGACACTGATCATCCCGCTGATCCCCGATCTGCCCACTCTGCTGCACACGTCGGCGGGCAACGCGTCCTGGGCCGTCACGGCCACCCTGCTGACCGCCGCCGTCGCGACGCCGGTCGCCGGGCGTCTCGGCGACATGTTCGGCAAGCGACGGATGCTGCTGGTGAGCATGGGCTTCCTCCTGGTCGGCTCGGTCATCTCGGCGTTGGCCACCGGGCTCGTGATGATGGTCGTGGGCCGCGCCTTGCAGGGCATGGCGATGGGTGCGATCGCGCTCGGCATCAGCGTGCTGCGCGACGAGCTGCCGGCGGACAAGGTCGGCGCCGGCGTCGCACGGATGAGCGCGACCATGGGCATCGGTGGCGCCGTCGGACTCCCGCTCGCCGCCTTCGTCGCTGACAAGGCGTCGTGGCAGGTGCTGTTCTGGCTCATCGCGGGGCTCGCGGCGCTCTGCGCCGTCGCCGTTCTCATCATGGTTCCCGAGTCGCCGGTGCGGACGCCCGGTCGCTTCGACTTCATCGGCGCACTGGGTCTCGGCGCCGCGCTCGTCATGCTGCTGCTCGCGATCACCAAGGGTGGCGACTGGGGCTGGGGCAGCGGTCTGACCCTCGGCCTGATCGGTGGCTCGCTCGTGGTGTTCCTGCTCTGGGGCACCTGGGAGCTGCGCCGTACCTCCCCGCTGGTCGACCTCCGGGTCTCAGCGGCTCCGCAGGTCCTGTTCACCAACGCAGCCTCGGTCGCGGTCGGCTTCGCCATGTACGGCATGTCGCTGATCCCGGTTCAGATCCTGATGGCTCCGCATCAGGTCGGCTACGGCCTCGGCCTCTCGATGACCGAAGCCGGTCTCGCCCTGGCTCCGAGCGGCCTGATGATGTACCTGACCTCGTCGATCGGCGCTCGGATCAGCGCCTCGCGTGGGCCGCGGGTGAGCCTCGGTACGGGCATCGCCGTCATGGCCGTCGGATACCTCTCCCTTCTGGGGCTGCGGTCCGAGGTCTGGGAACTCACCGTGGCGACCGCGATCATCGGTGCCGGCATCGGTATCGCGTATGCGGCAATGCCCGCTCTGATCATGGGTGCCGTGCCGCTGACGGAGACCGCCGCGGCCAACGGGCTCAACGCTCTGATGCGCTCGGTCGGCACGTCGCTCTCCTCGGCGGTCGTCGCGGTCGTCCTGGCGCACAGCGTGGTCAAGTTCGGCCCTGTCTCGCTGCCCTCGGAGTCGGCGTTCACGCTTGCTCTCCTGATCTCGCTGGCGGCCTGCGGCCTGGCCTTCGGATTGACCACCTTGATCCCATCGCGTCGCCCGGCGACGGAGGCGGAAACCACTAGCCTGGCCCCATGGACGACGAGCCCGGCGGAGAGCCCGAGCCTGACGACGAGCGGGAGAACCACGCTCTGATCGTCGGCCTGCGGATCGCGCTGGTCACCCTGGTGGTGATCGTGGGCATCCTCCTGGTCGGCAAGATCCTCGTCGCCAAGCTGAACCTGCACGGCGACAACGAGCCGAACGGCTTCGTCGGCGGTCCGGTGCCGGTCAGCCCGATTCCGCAGCCCACTTCGTCACCGTCCGCCTCTCCAACCGCCTCGAGCACGGTGGACTCGTCGCTGCCGACACTCAGTGAGCCGCCCGCTCCCACCGACATCCCGCCGCCCGAGCAGGCTCCGCCGGGATTGGTGCTGAAGATCTCGCCGACCTCGGTGCGCAGCGGTCAGGCGTTCAACATCAGCGGCACCTATGCGGGTCGCGACGGCGTGCAGCTTCAGCTGCAACGCCTGGAGAACGGGATCTGGGCCGACTACCCCAACGACATCAGCGTCAGCATGGGCACCTACTCGACGACCGCCGAGTCGACCATGACCGGAACGAACAGCTTCCGGGTCTATGACCAGACCGCCAACCGCGCGTCGAACGTCGTCTCTGTCCTCGTCCGCTAACCGCGCGCGTGGGAACTGACCGTTCGCGGGGTGGGGAACAAATCGTGCGGTGGGCTCGTTGTCCCAGCATCCGAAGTTGAGTTGATCCGACTCAAGTTCCCTGATAACAATGAAGCAGGTTCGTAAGAGCCACCTGAACTCCCGGCCGAGCGGTCGGACTGTGTAATGGAGGAACCAACATGGCACGTGCGGTCGGTATTGACCTGGGTACGACGAACTCCGTCGTCTCCGTTCTCGAAGGTGGCGAGCCCACCGTCATCGCGAACGCCGAGGGCGCTCGGACGACCCCGTCGGTCGTCGCGTTCGCCAAGTCCGGCGAGGTTCTCGTCGGCGAGGTCGCCAAGCGACAGGCGGTCACCAACGTCGACCGCACCATCCGGTCGGTCAAGCGCCACATGGGCACCGACTGGAAGGTCGACATCGACGGCAAGGACTTCACCGCGCAGCAGATCTCGGCCTTCGTGCTGCAGAAGCTGAAGCGCGACGCTGAGGCCTACCTGGGTGAGCCCGTCACCGACGCGGTCATCACCGTCCCCGCCTACTTCTCCGACGCCCAGCGTCAGGCCACCAAGGAGGCCGGCGAGATCGCGGGCCTCAACGTGAGCCGCATCGTCAACGAGCCGACGGCGGCGGCGCTCGCCTACGGCCTGGACAAGGGCGACAGCGACCAGACCATCCTCGTCTTCGACCTCGGTGGCGGCACGTTCGACGTGTCCCTGCTCGAGATCGGCGAGGGCGTCGTCGAGGTCAAGGCCACCAGCGGTGACAACCACCTCGGTGGTGACGACTGGGACCAGCGGATCGTCGACTGGATGATCAAGAAGTTCAAGGACAACAACGGCGTCGACCTCGGCGCCGACAAGATCGCTGTCCAGCGTCTGCAGGAGGCTGCGGAGAAGGCCAAGATCGAGCTCTCCAGCTCGTC
>JBQCDC010000065.1:0-12830 GCA_051961575.1 Marmoricola sp. | reverse complement strand
GCCGCGATCACGGCGAGGAACGGAACCACGATGAACAGGGCGAGGGCGATGCGCTCGCGCCAGCTTTGGGTGTCGCCGCCTCGGGTGGCACGGTCCAGGTCATCGGTTGCGGGTGCGTCCTGGGGGATCAGGGTGCTGGTCATTGCGTGCCGTTCCATGCGAGTGGCTTTACGTTCAGCAGCGTACCTGCGGTATGTGGCTCGGCGACAGACGCTGACAAGGAGTGAACACGTGTTCGCTGGGGAGGTCGACGGATTCGGTCGCGGGTCCGACCGAGCGGTAGCCTGACGGCCGACATTCCCCGGTTGGTCTGCCGGCAGGGCCCGCCTGACTTTGAATCAGGATTAGCGACGATGGTTCGACTCCATCCCGGGGAGCCATTCAACGAGCGTGCGGTTTCGGTGCCACGCGAGCTCAGCCGCTAGAGAAGCAATTCAGAGACCTCGAAGTCAGTAACCGTCGGCGGGAATCTGTACCCGCGACTTCCGGCAGCAGCGAACGCGCGCCCCAGGTGCGCATCGACCCACTCAGTCAGCGCTTCCTGGGACTCCCAGATCTGAATCAGGTGGAAGCCGTCGTCGGTTTGGCCCGCAGCGAACACGAGGCGTCCTGGCGCTTCGGTCATGGCGCCGCCGAGGGCCTCGGCGACAGCCTCGTGTTGTTCTTGGGTGCCTTGCGGGAAGAAGGCGAGTCGTGCGAATGCCATGGTGACCTCCGGGTTTCGTTGTCGGATGAACACCCACAACGCTAGGAAGCGCAGCACCAACGCGGATGCGCAGAACTACCTCATTTGGGGCCGGTGGCGTTCTAGTCAGCGGGGTTCGCGGTGATCCAGGCAGCGATGCCGGCGCGTGACCCGCAGGCCAGCTTGGCGATGATGCGACCGAGGTGTCCGTCGACGGTTCTAGCCGAAATGACGAGCTCATCGGCGATCGCGCGATTGGTCATGCCCTGGGCCACGAGGGTTGCGATCTCACGCTCTCGCCGGGTGAGGAGGTCATCGCTCGATGCCGTGGCGATGTCGTCGATGGCCAGGCCCGCTCCCTGACGTTCGAGCGCTTCCACGCGCGGGCGTCCCAAGGCGGCCACGACGGCCGGGCGCCACCGTTCCACGCCGGCACTGACGACGGGCCACACCGACGCTCCGCAGATGCGTTCGAGGTTCCGTGCCGCACCCAGCACGCGGCACGCCTGGCTGTAGTGATTCTCGTCGGCCAGAAGTGACGCCGTGACGTAGAGGGCGTGTGCTTGCAGGGGTTGATCCTGCAACTCGGCGATCGCTTGATGTGCGGCCGCCACGAGGCGCCGTGACTCGCTGAGGTTGCCGAGCTCTCGGGTCAGGTCGATCTCCAGCACCAGCGAGATGGCGATGTGGCGCTGGTTGCCGACCTGGAGGAAGAGTGCGTGCGCCTGCTTCTGAAGGTCGAGTGCCGCGGCAGCGTCCCCGTCCCCGAACTGGGCGACCAGCCCGAGGTGCAGGAGCGCGCGTGCCTCGCCCAGAACATCGCCGCCCTCGCGCCGGATCTGCAGCGCTTCGGTGAGCGACGCGCGAGCATCCTCGAACTGTCCTCGCAGGTGTTGGACGAAGCCGTCCTGCAGCAGCGCAGTCGCGATCAGAGACGGCTCGCCATGCTCTCGCGCGATTGAGACTGCCCGACGGGTCAGCGTTGCAGCACCCACCCATTGGCCGGAGTGCCGTGCTAGCGCCGCGGCCTCGATGAACGCCCGGGCTCGGACTCGGGGCTCGATACCGGGCAACGCGAGCGTGGCCGCGAAGAACGCCTGCCCTTCGACCAGTGGACCACGCACGTACCAGAGGAAGCGCAACGCGATGCACAAGCGGGCGGCGACCACCGACTCGCCGCGCTCGATCGCGCGGCGTATCGCCGCCGTGACGTTAGGCGCATCTCGGGCCATGCGATCCAGAGCGGCATGCTGTTCCGGGCCACCGGTCTCGCGAGCCCACTCCTCCGAAACGTTGAGGAAGTGATGGAGGTGTGCCTCCACAGCCTGGTCGACCTCGGAGCGCCGCGTGAGTTCGTCGAGCGCGTATTCCCGGATCACCTCGAGCATCTGGAATCGCCCGTCGACGCCGCGCTCGACGAGGCTGCTCGTCAGGAGCGTCTCGAGGGCGGCGAGGCACTCGGCTTCGGACCAATCGAGATCCTCAACCAGGGCGAAGACCGTGTGTAGGTCCGCTCCGCCGACGCACACCCCGAATCTCCGAAGCAGCGTGGCCGGCGCATCATCCAGCTCGTTGTAGCTCCAGGCAATCGCTGTGGACATGGTGCGTTGCCGCTCCGGAAGGTCGGCGCCACCCCCGGTCAGCAGTGGAAGCCGGGTGTCGAGCGCCTCGATGATCGCGCTGGGGGAGAGCGCGCGAGCTCGACTCGCGATCAGGCTCAACGCGAGCGGAAGCCCATCCAGACGCTCGCACACCTCGGCGAGCTGGTCGGGATGCTCCGGCCAGTCGCTGGCTGGGTCGATGGCTCGCACGCGGTTGACCAGAAACTCCACCGCATCAAGGCCCGAGAGCGGTGCCAGCGGCAGGCATTTCTCGATCGTGAGGCCGACCGGATGGCGGCTGGTCACCAGCACGGCGATCCTCGGGCACGCCTCGACGAGGGCGACGACCCGTCCCGGCGCGACAGGGAGCAGATGCTCAAGGTTGTCCAGCACTACCAACGTCCGAGACTCGCCGATCAGCTCAGCGAGCGCAGTGACCGGGTCGCGTCCACCGAGGTCCGGCGCTCCCAGAGCAGAGAGGACGGCCGACGGGATCAGATCGGGGTCGCGCAGATCCGCAAGCGGGACGTAGAGCACCCCGCCGGGAAAGGCGGGCTCGACGCGACGAGCGACCTCAACCGCGAGTGCGGTCTTGCCGACTCCCGCCGGCCCGGTCACGGTCACGACCGCGTTGTCGTCGTCGCGCAGCAGATCGGAGATGAATCCCAGTTCGGACTCGCGTCCGACCAGGGGCATCGCCGGTCGGGGTGTGCCCATCACGATTCGAAACTAGTCACGTGTCGGGACGGTGACCACTGCCCACTGTGATGAATCAGACGTCGGGTGGACAGGGGGGCGGGGCGCGTATCACGGAGGTGTACGCCGATGGCGTCATCTACCCCCAAGCAGGGGAGTCATGGAGGAGTCGCGATGCGACTCACGATCACACGCTCGATGCCCGCCGGAGTCGGCGGATCGTGCACGCTGCAAGTGCTGGGGTGCATCGACCTCAGCAACCGACAACAGTTGGTCGACGCGGCTACGGAGGCGGTCTTCATCGCTGACGCCGTGGTGTTCGATGCCTCGGGCGTGGAGTTCATCGATGCCTGCGGCATCGCGGCGTTGATCGAGATCGGGCAGATTGCTGAACGAGAGGCGACGAAGTTCTGCATCGGCCCGAGATCACCCCAGCTGGATCGGGTGCTCGACCTGCTGGTCATGAGTGACTGGTGGGCCTGACCCACTCTCAGGACCATTCGATGACCAGGTCGTCGGAGTTCTCGCCGGCCGGGTTACGTTGTGCTGACCGATCGAAGGAGTCACCATGCGCCGAACCGTTTTCGACGAGGATCACGAGAGCTTCCGCAAGACCCTGCGGGCCTTCATCGAGAGCGAGGTCGTCCCCCACTACGACGAGTGGTTCTCGGCAGGCATCGTGCCGCGCGAGCTCTACTACAAAATGGCCGAGCTGGGTCTCTTCGGGATCAGCGTGCCTGAGGAGTATGGCGGCGCGGGCATCCACAGCCACAAGTTCATCGCCATCGAGACCGAGGAGCTCAACCGCGCGGGCGTGACGTTCGGCGGCTCGGGTGTGCACGTGCTGTTAGCGCTGCCCTACATCCTGATGCTCGCGACCGAGGAGCAGAAGCAGCGCTACCTGCCGAAGTTCGTCTCCGGCGAGGAGATGTGGGCGCTGGCGATGACGGAGCCGGGCACCGGTTCGGACCTGGCCGGCATGCGCTCGACCGCGAAGCTCTCCGAGGACGGCTCGCACTACGTCCTCAACGGCGCGAAGACCTTCATCACCGGCGGAGTGCACGCGGATCGCGTCATCGTCGCCGCGCGCACCAGCCCGCTGAGCGAGGACGACCGTCGCGGCGGCATCTCGCTGTTCGCGGTCGACGCGCATGCCGAGGGCTACTCGATTGGGCGCAAGCTCGACAAGCTCGGGCTGCGGACCTCGGACACCGCAGAACTCGCGTTCGCTGATGTGAAGGTCCCGGTCGAGGACCTGCTCGGCGAGGAGGGCAAGGGCTTCTACTACTTGGGCAAGAACCTCGCCTCCGAGCGCTGGGGCATCGCGCATGGCGCCTACGCGCAGGCCGCCGCTGCTGTCCGCTTCGCGCAGCAGTACGTCGAGGAGCGGCACGTGTTCGGCAAGCCGGTCGCAGCCTTCCAGAACACCAAGTTCGAGCTGGCCGCCTGCAAAGCCGAGGTCGACGCCGCACAGGCCGTCACCGATCGCGCGCTCGAGGCCCTCGACGCCGGTGAGCTGACGCCGGCGGAGGCGGCCTCGGCGAAGCTCTTCTGCACCGAGGTCGCCCACCGCGTCGTCGACCGTTGTCTCCAGTTGCACGGCGGCTACGGGTTCATCAACGAGTACCCGATCGCGCGCCTCTACGCGGACAACCGTGTGAATCGGATCTACGGCGGCACCTCGGAGATCATGAAGACGATCATCGCCAAGGACATGGGCCTCTAGGCCGAATCACCGCTAGGCGAGAGGAACGGTCCGTACCACCTCGACCGGCGGCAGCACGCTCACGGCCGCTGTCGCCGGCACTAGGCGGGTGATCCGCTCCGGGATCCCGCCGACGGTGAGCACCTGCACCGAGCCCCCGACACGCACCGTGACGAACGACGCCTCGGCCGGCACCTCGTCAGGAACGGGGACGACGTGCTCGCCGGCGCCGAGCGCTCCGTCCAACAGCGAGAAGGACTCGGGCGTCAGAACCGGCGGCGCGAACGTGGCCCACCACGCTGTGAGCGCGACGCGGGCCGACTCCGACAGGGTCAGCCGAACCGACCGCGTGGCCTCGTCGAAACGCGCGACCGTGTCGACCTCGCGGGCCGTGAAGTGCGCCTCCACCTGAGCGACGATCACGGGAGCGATCCCGGCGAGACCCTGAGCAATGACGGTGCGGGGGCTGCGTCGGTCGATCTCGGCGCGGAGATGCTCCTTCGTGTCGAGGGGAACCATGCCACCGAAGACCAGCAGGTCGATGCCCGTGATGTCGTAGTCCTCGAGAACGTCGTCGAACTGATTGGTCGCGTCAGCCTCATATCCCCTTGACCGCAGCATCTCGACCGCCTCGATCAGCACCTCAGGGCTGCGCCCGACGATCAGCACACGCTTCGATTCGGTTGCATCGATCGGAGCGTCTTCGTACGTGTTCTTGGTCGCCCACGCGATGACCGCGGCCGCCGCCGCGAAGACGGCGCCGACGCCCAGCGCGCGTCCCAGACCCGACGTCGTGGCCTCGCGGATCGCCGTTCCGCTCGCCAGCAAGTGGTGGATCCGGCTGGCGCCGACCGCGGAGAAGATCGCGAGCCCGAGTGCGCCGCCGATCTGCTGCGAGGAATTGAGGATGGCAGCCGCCAGGCCGGCGCGGCTCGAGTCGACCCCTGCGTTCGCTGCGGTGGTCACGCCGACGAAAACCGGACCAACACCAAGGGCGACCAGCAGCGTTCCCGGAAGGACGTGAGCGACGTAGCCGCCGTCGACGGGGATCTGGGCGAGCAAGAGGAGGCCGCCCGCGGCGATCAGCGCTCCTACCGAGATGACGACTCGGCTGCCCACGCGGGAGAGGAGCTTGGACGAGATCCCCGCCGAGATGCCGACACCGAACGTCAGCGGCAGGTAGGCCGCACCCGCCTCGATCGGGGAGTAGCCGAGCACGTTCTGCATGTACAGCGTGAGGAAGTAGAACATCGACAGCATTCCCGCGAACCCGATCAAACCGGTGAGGTTGGCGGCGGCCAGTCCGCGCACCCGGAAGATGTCCAGCGGCAGGATCGGGTCGCGGCTGAAACGCTCGATGCCGACGAAGCCGAGGAGCAGAGCGGCGGCTCCGACGAGCTCGAGCACGGTCCGCGTCGAACCCCAGCCCTGGTCCGGCGCCTTGATCAGCGCGTAGACCAGCAGCAGCATCCCGCCGGTCACGACGCCGCTGCCGAGCAGGTCGAACCGGGCGGTTCGCGCGGCGGGTAGGTCGCGAGGCAGCAGTGCCAACACGGCGGGGATGACCAAAGCGGCAGCGATCGGATTGACGAACATGACCCAGCGCCAGCCGGGTCCCTCGGTCAGGACGCCGCCGAGCAGGATGCCGGCCGCCGAGGCGAGGCCCGCGACCGCGCCCCACACGCCGAGCGCGGCGTGCCGGTCCTTCGGCGCGGTGAAGCTCGTGGTCAACGTCGACAGGGCTGCCGGCAGCATCATCGCCGCGCCGAGGCCCTGGGCGAGACGAGCGGCAATGAAGAAGCCGGAGTCCTGGGCGAACCCGCCCGCCAGCGACGCGACGCCCACCAGCGCGGTCCCGGCGATGAGGACGTTGCGGCGGCCGAGCAGGTCGGCCAGGCGACCGCCGAGCAGCATGAAGCCGCCGTAGGTCAGCAGGTACGCCGAGGGCACCCACTGGAGGCTCTGGATCGAGAAGCCGAGCGCCTTCTGCATGTGCGGCATGGCCACGTTGGTGATCGACGCGTCGACGAAGTCGAGGAACGCGACGGCGCAGAGCAGCAGCAGGACGCGTCGGCCCTGCCAGGTCTGCAGCGTCAGCGAGGTCTGGGTAGTCATGAGCAGGTCTCCTATGTTGGCCGAGCCAATGTTGGTTCAGCCAACATACACAATGTTGGTCGGACCAACAACTGGTATCTTTCGAGGGTGCCCGCCCACCACGACCGCGCCCAACGCGCGCTCACTCGAGTCAACGACCGCCCGACGTGGTTGATCAGCCGCGCCTTCTCGCGGTCGTCAGGCCTCTTGTTCGGTGCCTTCGAGGAGAGGGGCGAAGGCCTTCGCGGCTACCACTACCGACTGCTGGCCGCACTCGATCAGTGGGGACCGGCAAGCCAGGCCGACCTCGGCCGCGACACGGGCATCGACCGCAGCGACGTCACCGCCGTGCTCGGCGACTTGGAGGCTCGTGGCCTCGTCGAGCGTCAGGTCGACCCCGACCACAAGCGCCGCAAGATCGTGACGATCACGCCGGCCGGGCTCAAGGAGCTGGCCCGGCTCGACGGGATCGTCGACGACGTGCAGGAAGCGGTGCTCGCTCCTCTGTCGGAGGCGCAGCAGCGTCAGTTCCTTGCGCTGCTGAGGCGGATGCTCGACTAGACGGCGGAAGCGGATATCGCCAACCGGCGTTCCGAGCGGCTCGCATACACGGCACTGACGATGAGCCACGACACGAACGAGCCCACGAAGAGTCGCTGGCTGAGCCCGAAGTGATCCTGCCCGAGCACCGGAATCAGGAAGAAGCTGATGACCGCGGCGACGGTGAGCACCCGAGTCGCGATGACGTGGCCCTTCCAGAACGGATCCCGCGAGAACGCGAAGCTGCTGATCAGCATGGCCGCGAGCAGGAGCAGGAAGGCCCCCAGTCCAGCATCGTTGTGGAGGGTGCCGTGCCAGGTCGTGGGTGCTCCGGTGCGATCGGTGTGGAAGCCCGCCGACAGGGGACCTGCCAAGACCGCGGCCACCGCGAGGATGATCGGCACGGCACGGGCCTTCAGGCTCTGTGTTCGGATCACGGCCGCCAGCGCCGCGATCCCGACTGCCAGGCCGCAGAAGGCGAGGACCATGGCGGTCCCCCCGCTCCCCAGTGCGAGCTCGCTGATCGCCTGCTTGATCGGGTCGTAGTTCCGATGTTGGACGAGGTTGAGCACCACCACGATGGCCGGAAAGAGGGCGGTGGTCGCCGCCGAGACGGTGGCGAGTGTTCGGGTAGAGATCTTCATGGTCGACTCCTCACAGGTAGGTGCCCACCAGCGTCGCCTCGCGGATCGCTCGCGTCGTCCGCCTGAGGGTGATCTCGACGATGAGCTGGATGGCCGGGAGTAGTCATGGAGATGACCCGGATCGACCTGAGGATGACGCGGGACCTCGCGTCCGCTCCCTATCGTTGGACCATGCGAGCACGGCACCCGGACGTTTGGCCCCGGAGGGGTGATTGGTGGTTGCCGCTCGGGCTCGCTCTGGTGGCGCAGGGTGACGTGTGGGCACCTTCCGGCTGGGAGCTGGGCCATCTAGTGGGTCCACCGGTGGTGGTGTCGATGTTGTACACGCTCACTGCCGCGTCGCTCGCTTGGCGCAGACTCGCACCGGCCCAGGTGTTGGCCTTCATCGTGGTCGCCGACACCCTCGAGTACGTCACGTTCGGTGCGCCCGAGGGCCTGGGGTCGCTGCTCCCGACGGTGGTCGCGTTCTTCGCCGTCGGGCGATATGCCCGCGCGGGAGCACTCACGGTCGCAGGCCCGCTCGCCCTGTTGGGGATCGTCGTCCACGAGTTGCGTGACCCGGTGTTCCAGCTATCGGGTTCCAACGCGGTCTTCTACGGCGTCGTCGCGGCCGCGTGGCCGATCGGGTACGCGTTCCGGATCCGCGCCGACCAGGCTGCCGTCCTGCGGCTGGAGCGTGACCGGGCGGAGGCACAGCGACTGGTTGCGGCGGAACAGGCCATCGACGCCGAGCGCACCCGGATCTCCCGAGAGCTGCACGACATCGTGGGCCACGGGCTCAGCGTGCTCGTGCTCCAGCAGGTGGGAGCGTCGGCGGCACTCGACAACGACATGCTCGGTGAGGCGCGGCGACTGGTCACCGACGGCGAGCGAGTGGCTCGCGAGACTCTCGCCGAGATGAGACGCCTGCTGGTGCTCCTCGGCGACGAGCCGGCGGCGGACCTGCCTCCCGGTCTCCACGACATCGACCGGTTGGTGCGTGACGCGCGCTCGGCCGGTGCGCAGGTGTCGGTCACCGTGATGGGGACCCCGACGGACCTCTCGCCGGGGTTGGATCTGACGGCGTTCCGCATCCTTCAAGAGGGCCTGACCAACGTGCTCAAGCACGCGCAACCTCCCGAGTGCGAGATCGAGATCCGTTACGAGGGCGACCACTTGAGCGTGGCGGTCATCGACCACGGCCAGGGAGCGGCTGAGAGCAGGCCGGGACGCGGGCTCTCGGGTATGGCGGAACGCGCCAACGTGTTCGGTGGCACCCTGACGCATGGCCCAACCGCGGCCGGCGGATTCGCTGTCTGTGCTCGCCTCCCGGTGCGCACATGAGCGCCATTCGCGTGCTCATCGTCGACGACGAGGCCATCGTCCGCGACGGGTTGCGGCTGATCATCGACCTCGAGCCAGACCTCGAGGTGGTCGGGGACGCATCGGACGGGAGAGCTGCGTTGGCGGCAGCTCGATCGCTTCGTCCCGACGTCGCGCTCGTGGATATCCAGATGCCGACTATGAACGGGATCGAGACCACCCAGGCAATGCTGAGCGCTCCGCACCCACCCCGCGTGCTGATCCTCACGACCTTCGACCGCAACGAGCACGTCTATGCCGCGATGCGTGCGGGCGCGAGCGGCTTTCTACTCACGGACGTCCGACGCGATCAATTGACGAATGCCATTCGCACGGTGGCCGCGGGTGACGCACTCCTCGCCCCGACGATCACTCGGCGGCTGATCGAGGACTTCTGCAGCGCTCCCGCTCCCGGAGTGGCGACTCCCGATGCGCTCTCCCAACTCACCGCTCGCGAGCTCGAGGTGCTCACGCTGGTCGCTCGCGGTCAGTCGAACGCCGACATCGCCGCCCACCTGGTGATCTCCGAGTCCACGGTCAAGACCCACGTCGCTCGCATCCTGATGAAGCTGGAGCTCCACGATCGCGCCCAAGCCGTCGTGGCCGCCTACGAGACCGGCCTGGTTCGGCCGGGTCGCTAGGCGCGACGCTCAAGCACCCGTCTCAGGTGTAACGAGTGTGACTCCTGAGCGTTGGAGTAGCCATGAGTGCACTAAGAGCACGTCTTGTGGCTGGAGTTGCAGCGGTGATCCTGACCGCTGCCACGGCTTCTGTCCTGCAGGCATCCTCTGCGGATGCCTCCGGCTGCACGAAGACGACCGGCACCTTCGCGCCCGTCCGCGCGGCAGTCACCGGAGTCGGTACGGTCCCGGTCATCCCGGTCGGCACCAGCCGGACCAACCAACTGCTCTCGCCGCCCATGACCAACGCGGGCATGCACGAGTTCGGGTGGTACTCGAAGGGCTCGGTGCCGGGCTCGGGCAAGGGCAGCGTGCTGATGGACGCGCACTCCTACTTCCCCGACGGCACCCTGCGCTCAACTCAAGGTTCCTTGGCTCTCGGCAATGCGTTGCTGCTGAAGCTGTGGAAGGGCGGGACGATCACACTCTCCAACTCCGCGCGCACCCGCCACATCTGCTACATCGTCACCTCGCGGACCCAGTACTCGCCGTCGCAGGTCGACATGGGAGAGCTCACCTGGGGTCGTCCCGGTGGTCAGCAGGTGGGGATCATCGTGTGCTCGGGTACGCGCTCGAGCAAGGGCGTCTACAGCAAGCGCACGGTCTGGATCGCTACGCCGGTCCGCTAACGACGGGCACTCGCTCTGCTGCCTCGCGCAGCACTCGCGCCGCGGCGCGCGTTCCGAGAAGCGACGCCGGGCAGGCCTTCCAGTAGGGGAGGCTCGAAGCCTCGTGGGCCGCGGCCAAGTCCTGCTCCTCCGCGAGCGCGAAGAGCAGGCGGCGGAGTGCCCGTGCGATCTCCGCGTCGAGCGGCACGGCGGGCAGCTCGTCGATGCGCTGACCTGACCGCTCTGCTGAGTAACTGGACATCTGACACCTCCGCCTTCTCTTTGACGGAGTGACCGCGTGCCCGATTAGTACATGGTTCGAGGAGTCACTTCAGCACGTCCGCGAGTGCGCTGAGGATCAGCGCCACTGACCCGGGCCGCGCATTCGGACCCATGAGGCCGATGCGCCAGACCGAGGTGGCGTACTGGCCCACGCCCGCACCGATCTCGATGTCGTAGGTCTCCAGGAGGGCCCGACGGACCCCGGCTGAGTCGACGCCGTCGGGCACTCGGACGGTGGTGAGGTCGGGGAGGCGTGAACCCTTCTCGGCGAACAGCTCGAGACCCATCGCCTCGAGTCCGTCCTGTAGCGCCTGACCGGCTGCGGCGTGGCGGGTCCAGACGTTCTCAAGACCCTCCTCGAGGATGCGCCCGAGGCCGGCGTGCAGCGACGCCACCATGGCGGTCGGAGCCGTGTGGTGATACGTGCGACCGCCCTTGGTCACACCGGCCTCGCCTACGTAGCCACCAAGGAGGCCGAGGTCGAGGTACCAGGACTGCGGTCGCTCCACTCGACGCGCGAACGCGCGATCGTTGATCGTGAAGGGCGCGAGACCGGGTGCGACACCCAGGCACTTCTGCGTACCGGCGTAGCCGACGTCGATGCCCCAGTCGTCGGCGCGTAGCTCGAGGCCGCCGATCGAGGTGACGGCGTCGACGAGCAGCAACGCGTCGGAGGTCGCGCGTACCGCTTCGCCCAAGGCTTTGATGTCGGACCGCACGCCCGTCGAGGTCTCCGCGTGCACGGCGGCCACGATCGCGGGCGAGGGGTGGGCGGCGACGACGCGATCGGGATCCACGGGTGTGCCCCACTCATGCTCGACGGCGATGACCTCGGCGCCTGCCCGGCTCGCCACCTCGCACATGCGCTGCCCGAAGAGGCCGTTGACCGCGACCACCACGACGTCACCCCGATGAACGGTGTTGACGAAGGCAGCCTCCATGCCGGCCGAGCCGGTCGCGGAGAGAGGGAGTGTCCGCGCGTTCGAGGTACCCCACGCGGTTCGAAGCCGATCGCAGGTCTCATCCATGATCTCGAGGAACGCCGGGTCGAGGTGGCCGAGCAGAGGACGCGCCAATCCCTCGGTCGCCTCCGGATACGGGTTGGTCGGGCCGGGACCGAAGAGGTGTCGCTGCACGAGGGTCATGCGCTGTCCTTTCAAAGGGACGCAGCCTTTACAGAATTGCGCCGGGGTTCATGATGCCGTGCGGGTCGAGGGCGTCCTTGACCCGCTGGGTCAACGCCATCACCTCGGGGCCGAGCTGGTCGGGGAGTGCCTTCTTCTTGGATCGCCCGACGCCGTGCTCGCCGGTGATTGTGCCGCCGAGACTGATCGCCAGCGCCATGATCTCGGCGAAGGCTGCGCGGGCGCGGGGTTCCGTGTCGGGTTCGTAGACCACGACGGGGTGGGTATTGCCGTCGCCGGCGTGAGCGACGACCGCGATCTCCACCTTGTTGCGCCGAGCGATCTCGCCGACGCCGGTGATCAGGTCGGGCAATTGGGGGATGGGGACGCCGACGTCCTCGAAGAGGAGGTTTCCTCTCTGCTCCAAGGCGACGAACGTGTTGCGCCGCGCGCTCACGAACAGGTCGGCCTCGTCGGGATTCGACGTCGTGAACACCTCGAGAGCCTCTCCGCAGCACTCACGCATCGCGTCGATCTCGCTCACGCACGCGACCCCCGGAGCATCCGACTGGGCGAGCAGCAACGCTCCGGTCGAGCGATCCAGCCCGTGCGAGCGCCAGTCCTCGACGGCGTTGATGCTCACGTTGTCCATCAGCTCGAGCATCGAAGGCCGCGTGGCCGAGCGGATCGCGACGACCGCGTGCGAGGCCGCTTCCATCGTGGCGAACCGAGCGACCATCGTGCTGCCCGCGCGTTGGGCCGGGATCAGGCGGAGGATCGCTCGCGTGACGATGCCGAGCGTGCCCTCGCTGCCCACGAACAGCTTGATC
>JBQCDC010000064.1:0-10146 GCA_051961575.1 Marmoricola sp. | reverse complement strand
CCTCAACCGGGTGTCGGTCTACATGACCCTGATGGACGACCGCTACCCGTCGACCGACGAGCACCAGTCGGTCCACCTCGACATCCCCTATCCCGACGCGGCGACCGAGCTCAACCGATGGCTGCCGCTGGTGAAGTGGTTGCTGGCGATTCCGCACTACATCGTGTTGCTGTTCCTCTACATCGGCCTGTTCTTCGCGGTGATCGCCGCTTGGTTCGCGATCCTCTTCACCGGGCGCTACCCGCGGTCGTTGTTCGACTATGTCGAGGGTGTGCTGCGCTGGAACAACCGTGTGACGGCGTATGCGTTTCTGATGGCAACGGACCAATACCCGCCCTTCCGACTGTCGGCGTAGACATCGATGCATGTTGGGTGACCGCTGGGGGGTGACCACGGCGGAGACACTGCTGCCGTTTCCGTGCGACGACCTCGTGGGGCAACCGCGGTGGCAGGCGTGGCGTGGCGTGTCGGTCCGCACGACGCCCGACCGGGTCTGGCCTTGGATCCGCCAGATCCGCCTCGCTCCTTACTCGTATGACTGGATCGACAACCTGGGCCGGCGGTCACCACGACAACTCGTCGACCTCCCTGACCCGGTCGTCGGGGATCCCTTCACCGCGACCGCGGGGCGGCCGCAAGGGAAGGTGGTCGCGGTCGAGCCGGGACGATCCCTCACCGCGAGAATCATGGGCGTCCACATGTCCTACCTGCTAGAGCCGGAGGGCGAGGGCGGGACAAGGCTGCTGCTGAAGATCGTCGGCAGGGGAGAGCCCCTATTCGCGATGCCGCTCGTGCTCGGGGACCTGGTGATGGCTCGGCGTCAGCTGCTCAACTTGAAGCGACGCGCCGAAGGCTTCGTCTAGCGTTTGGGCGTGAAGATCCTCGTCCCGAATGACGTGTCCTTCGACTGCGGCATCGATCTTGACGATCCGGCGGACACCGTCGTGGGTTACGCGTCGACTGACCCGATTCCCGATGAGCACGCTGATGCGGAGGTGCTCGTCGTGTGGAACGCGCCCTTTGGTGTGATCGGCGACGCCGCTCGTCGAATGACGTCATTGGAGTGGGTCCAGACCCTGGCGGCTGGCCCCGATGCGGTGCTCGCTGCCGGCTTCGCAGATTCGGTTGTGATCTCGTCGGGACGTGGGTTGCATGACGGTCCGGTCGCAGAGCATGCTTTTGCGCTGATCCTGGCGAGCGTCCGGCGCATCGATCGTTCACTCGCAGCGCAAGGTCGCCAGGTGTGGGACGGCTCGATGGTGGTGGAGCAGGCATCCGCGGACCTGGCTCCGACCTTCACGCTTGCGGGAGCGCGCATCACGATCTGGGGCTTCGGCGCGATCGCAGCGGCGTTGGCCCCGCATCTCAGGGCATTGGGAGCGGTCGTCACCGGCGTCGCCCGATCGGCAGGTCAGCGGCACGGATTCGAGGTGGTCGCCGAAGCCGATCTCGACACGCTGCTGCCGACGACGGACATCCTCGTGTCGATCCTTCCCGCGATGCCCGAGACGAGTGGTGCGTTGTCGGCGGACGTCCTCGCGAAGCTGCCCAGCCACGCGCGATTCATCAATGTGGGACGGGGGAGCACGGTCGATGAGCAGGCGTTGGTCGCGGCCCTCGTTGACGGACGTCTCGCCGGCGCCGCAATCGATGTGGCGTCGACGGAGCCGCTTCCTCCGGGCTCGCCGCTCTGGACGGCGCCGAATCTCATCCTGACGCCCCACGTTGCGGGCGGTCGTCCCCAGGGCGTGCGTGAGTTTCTCAGTGCGCAGGTGCGCGCATGGAAGTCTGCGGGTGCCGCTGGGATCGCCAACCGCGTGGCTTGATCCGCGAGCTCTCGTCCGATCAGGGCGTCGGTCCGTTCGACGGGGTAGTTGGCGCCCCTTGTGGGGTAGGCGTTGTGCTCGGAGTGGGATTGGTTGACGCCGTTGGACCGGGGGTGGGGTGCGCGGTCGCGGGACGCTGTGACGGAGTCGGTCTGGTGGTCGGTCGTGTGGTCGAGTGCGAGGCGTGGTCCGTGGGCGCGGGGGTTGGACGGCTGTTGGGGCTCGTGGCGATGCTGGGCCGCGGAAGTCTGCTCAGGAGGGCGCGCCCCGCCGAGATGATCTCTGCTGTGCTGCTGGCACTGAGCCTGCCGGCGGCTCTGCCCTGTCGGGCCTCTTGGAGCAGGAGGAGCACGTCGCGCCGGGCGTCGACGTAGTCGTGGCGGACAAGAGCGTCATCGAGCGCGCTGAGCGTGGCCCGCAGCGCTGGGACCCGATCGGCTGCGGTGCGTGCCTGGTTGAGCGACTGAGCATCGACGGTTGAGCAGGCGGCGAGCGCAAGCACGCAGACCGCGGCGATGAGGAGGCGGGCAGCGCGCGTCATCGAGTCGTCCCCTCAATCGCTTGGTGCAACTTCTCCAAAGGAGCACGGAGCTGACTCGGCACCCCGCTAGGTATCCCGGTATTGGACTGCGTCGCAGGGGGAGATTGAGGTACGAGCAGGACGGCAACGACAGCCGCAATGGCAGCGACCGTCGCCGCGAGGACGGCTCGCCACAGCCAGGCGCGACGCGGCGCCCGGACATCGGTCATCAACCCCCACCCTTGTGTGCCCAGGTCAGCCGCGGTGTCTTCGAGATCGTCGATGTCGAACGATCGTGTGGTCGCGCTGGCTTCGCTTGCGGCAATGGCAGCGAGTTGCGCGCCCACCTCGGCTGCTGTGGGCCGGGCCGCCGGGTCGCGCTCAGTCATCGCGGCCAGGAGGTCGCGCCATGGCCGGGGCAGCGAGACCGGAAGGGCAGGCGGCGACGTGAGTCTTTGGACGGCGGCCTCAAGAGGCGGGCCGGGGTAGGCCTGCTGTCCGGTCATGCTCTCGAGAAGGACAAGTCCGAGCGAATAGATGTCAGCCGCGGAGGTGACCTCTTCGCCGGCGGCTTGCTCGGGGGACATGTACGCCGCAGATGCGATGGTCTCGCCCGTGCGGGTGTGATGGTCGCGCGTGCCCGCCAGGCGGGCGATGCCGAAGTCCGCGAGGAGCGCCCTTGAGTCATCGCCGAGCAGGACGTTGCGGGGCTTCACGTCGCGGTGGACGACACCGCGCTCGTGCGCATACGCCAGAGCCTCCGCGAGCTGCGCGCCGATTCCGGCAGCCTCCCCTGGCTGCAGCGGTGCGACGGCGATCTTCGCCGCCAATGTGGGTCCCTCGACGAGGCTCATGACCAGATACGGCCGGTCGGCCCGGATGCCCGCATCGAGGAGCGTCACCAAGCCCGGGTGGTTGAGACCGGCGAGAAGCTGCGCCTCGGCGATGAAACGGGCGCGTAGCACTGGGTCCTCGACCTCACGGAGGAGCTTGATCGCCACGTCGCGGTTGAGGAGCTCATCGTGAGATCGGTACACGTCGGCCATCCCGCCACGTGCGAGCAGGCTTTGGATCCGGTAGCGGTCGTCGAGGACCGCGGACTCATCGATGGTCATGGGTCGAGTCCGGGTCAGGGTGTCAGCGATCTAGAACTGCGAATCGGGTTCGGCCCCTTCGTCGGGAGTCGTGGGGTCGGGAGCCTCGGGCTGTTCAGGGGCGGGGTTTCCGGGGTCCGCCGGTGACGGCGGGACATCGGATTCTTCGGGCGTGGGCGCGACAGTCATGACGAACCTCCAGAGCTAGTGGCCTTCGCGATTGGTGTACCCGGAGGCGGATGTCTTCATGCATCGCGAACCAGTCCGGCATGCATGCCGCTCTACCGCCCGGGTACACACGGGGCACCACTCACGGAGGAGGCTGATGCCCGGCAAGAGCGCACATGTGAAGAACGAGAAGCAGTACGAAGCCCTCAAGGACAAGGGGATGTCGAAGTCGCGCGCGGCGCGCATCGCCAATGCGGAGGGCTCATCGAAGCACGGCGGTGAGAAGAGCCACTCAGGCTCGGGCGACAGCAGCCAGGGCGGAACGCACGCCCAGAAGGTGAAGGCCGGCCGCAAGGGTGGCAAGGCCAGCAGCTGATTGCGAGGAGGATTGATGACCGAGAACACGACCTCGATCACCACGATCGGTGAAGTGGTGGACTTCTTGAAGGAGCAGCACACCACCATCAAGGAGATGCTGCCGAGCGTTCTTCAGGCCACGGGGCCGGAGAGGACGACCGCATTCGCCACGGTCCGTCAGACCCTCGCCATTCACGAGGCGTTCGAGCAGGTGGTCGTGCACCCGCACGCGCGGCAGGACGTCGACGGCCAGGTCGTTGACGAACGTGTCGACGAGGAGGATGAGGCAGCGGACGCCATCGCCAAGCTCGAGAGTCTCGACACAGACGACCGCGCGTTCCATGACGCCTACTCGGCGTTCATGCTCGATGTGATCGAACATGCCGAGCATGAGGAGCACGAGGAGTTCGAGTCCATCACGCACACGTTCAGCGAGACCGAGTGCGCACGGATCCAGCGCGGTGTCGAGCTCGCGAACTCGATGGGCGATGCCCCCGCCAGCGACCTCACGTTCGCCGAGATGCTGGAGAACGCGAAACAGGCCATCACGGGTTGAGACTCCGCACGGTCTCCTGCCACCAGCCCGGCTGGCGACGCATCCGCCGAGGCCGCGGCTTCAGCTATGTCGATCAGAGCGGAAAGCCCGTGCCGGCGGATGCACGCGAGCGGCTGCTCGAGCTGGCTATCCCACCGGCATGGACGGAGGTCTGGATCTGCCCACACCCGCGCGGCCACCTGCAGGCCGTCGGTACCGATGCCGACGGACGGCGCCAATACCTCTACCACCCCGAGTGGCGCGTCCAGCGGGACCTTGAGAAGTTCGAGCGCGTGAGCCGCGAGGCGCGCGAGTTGCCGCGGCTGCGGCGTCGACTCCGTCGCGACATGCGGGCCCCTGACGGCGATGACGAGGTCGAACGGCAGCGAATTCTTGCGACCGCGATCCGCCTGTTGGACCTCGGCTGCTTCCGCCCCGGGTCGGACGCCGCCGCCGAGTCGGGGAGCCACGGCCTGACCACGCTGGAACGCCAGCACGTCCGGCGTGACGATGCGGCTCTCTGGTTCCGCTTCGAGGGAAAGGCGGGCATCGAGCATGAGATTCGCATCGATGACCCGGACGTCCTGCGGGTCCTCACCACGCGCCTGGGACACCGCACCAGGACGCCGAGGGTACTTGTCTCGCGTGTGGAGTCGCGATGGATGCCGATCACAGCTGAGGAGCTCAACGAACGCATCCAGGAGATTACGGGTACCACGCTGACCGCCAAGGACTTCCGCACCTGGCACGCCACGACGACGGCGGCATGTGTGGTGGCGACGTCACCCCAACCCCAGTCACAACGCGGGCGCCAACGACGGATCCGGGAGGCATGGGAAGCGGCCGCCGAGCTGCTCGGCAACACCCCCGCCGTCGCACGCTCGGCCTACGTGGACCCGAGGATCATCGAGCTCTTCGGTGAGGGAACCGTGCTCGACCCCATTCCTACATCGCAGAATGCCATCGATCGGGCGGTCTCAGACCTCTTGGCGAAAACCTGACCATCGGCTGCGCTCATGACTCGGCGGCTCCCGGGTACTGCAGTCGACATCAGCCCGCTAGAACGCGGGAACTCGCATGACCACAGGGAGATTCGACCATGAACGATGCAGCCAAGAGCGGGATCAAGGGCGCGGCCAACGAGGTGGCCGGAACGGCCAAGGAGGTCGCCGGCGATGTCGTAGGCAACGAGAACCTTCGCGAGGAGGGTCGCGCTCAGCAGGACAAGGCGAAGAACGAACGCGAGGTCGCTGAGCACGAGGCCAAGGCCGACAAGGCCCGTGCCGAAGCCCGCCTGAACGAGGCACGTCAGGACGCGGCGTCCGACCAGAGATGACGTCGATGGCGCCGAGGCCAGCGGGGTGTGCGGATGAGCTGGCTCATAGGCCGGGTTCTGTTCCCCGCGACGCCTCACGACGCCACGGCTAGCGACCATCCATCTCGGCGCGCCGTCACCGACGCGCTCCAGCGACCTACCCGCGTGCTCGGGCGAGCAGCCCTCGAACGCACGCTGTCTGGTCTTGCTCCAGGTGGGGTTTACCGAGCCACGACGGTTGCCCGTCGTGCTGGTGGTCTCTTACACCACCGTTTCACCCTTACCCCTTCGGTTTCGTGACGCGCGAAGCGCTCCTCAACCTCCGAGGCGGTCTGTTCTCTGTGGCACTGTCCCGCGGGTTACCCCGGGTGGGCGTTACCCACCACCTTGCTCTGTGGAGCCCGGACCTTCCTCGACGCTCGCGCGACGCGGTCGCCCGGCCAGCCCATCCGCAAGGATCGAGCGTAGCGGTTCTCAGGCGAGTCGGGTGATCTGAACGTCGACGACCATCCGCGACGCCGTCCCCGTTCCCGAGAAGACGCCTGCCAGGGGCCGTACGTCGTCGTAGTTTCGCCCGGTCGCTACGACCACGTGCCGCTCGCACGGCGGCTCGTTGTTCGTCGGGTCGAATCCGCACCACGCGCCATCCCACCACTCGATCCAGGCGTGTGACTCACCTGCGACCGGGACCCCGACCTCGGGGTCGCGGGAGGGGTGGAGGTAGCCCGAGACGTAGCGCGCCGGAATGTCCAGCGAGCGCAGGCAGCCGATGACGAGGTGCGCGAGGTCCTGGCAGACGCCGGTGCGCTGGGCCCAGGCAGTCGATGCGGCGGTCTGCACCTGCGTCGAGCCGGGGCGGTACTCGACCTCGTGGTGGATGAAGTCGCAGATAGCGAGGGCGGCGTCGCGCGGCGTTGCGCACGAGTCACGCAACATCAGCACCCGTTCGTACAGATCGTCGGGCGGTTGAACGCGGGGGAGCACGATCAGGTATTCGGCGAAATCGTCGACGAGGTCGTCCAGATCGCTCCACTCCAAGGAGGGAATGGATGGTGCCGCCGGCTCGGTGTGCACGGTACTGGTGCCCACGACGCGCAGGGACGTGTGTGCGTCGAGAACCTCGAAGGCTGTCACCTGGGTGCCCCAGTGATCGCGATAGGTCTGTGTCCAGGGCACGGGAGTGATGTCGAGCCGGCTCTGGGTCACGATCTGGCCGGCCTGGGTGAGCGGGGTGAGCCGGGCCTCGTTGTACGAGGCGGCTACCTGCTCGTCGTACTCATACCCGGTCGTGTGCACGATCCTCAGCTGCATGGCGTTCTCACTTTCCGGCCACGGCCCCGTCGTGCCACAGCCGTGCCTCGGAGCCTGCGAAGTACTTGCTGGTGATGGCCACCGTGGCCTCGGCGCATGAGCGCTGAAGCCGCTCCATCTCCAGGGGAAGGTCGATCAGGACATCGGTGAACGCGCGGTACTCAAGCTCGGTGCGCACCCGGCCCAGTACCCGCTGGGCCTCGCTTTGTACGCCGAGGTGCCCAGCGTTCTCGAGATTTGCGATGCATTGCTCCGCCCGGTTCAGCGAGGCCAGGACCGACCTTGGGAACGGGCGTTCCAACAGGAGGAAGCGCGCGGCGCTGAGGTCGGTGACGGCGCCGCGCTGGGTGCGCAGGAACGCCTCGTGCCCACCGCAGGCGCGGAGCGATGTGGTCCAGGCGTCGCCGCTCGCCACGGACGCGGCCGCCACCAGACGAGCGGTCATGTCGGCGCGCTCGATCGAGCGCCCGAGCACCAAGAACTGCCAGCCCTCGTCGCGCATCATCGTCGAGTCGGCAGTGCCGTAGATGAGGGCGGCACGATCGCGCACCCAAGGGAAGAGCCGCGCCGGGCCGTACTGCGCGAAGGTGCCGAGCGGGATCGGCCGGTAGGTGGTGTTGACCGCCTCCCACAACGACGTCGACAGCGTCTCGCGTGCACGCCGCGCACTCTCGCGTGCGGTCACGATGCACGCGGCGATCGACGTGGGGGAGGAAGGGTCGTAGGCCAGTCGCTGGAGGAGGTCGGAGATTCCGATGGTTTCGCCCTCGCTGGCCGGCACGCCCATAATCGCCAGCACGGTTCGGCACGTCTGGGTCTCGTCTGCTGCCGGATCCTCCAAGATCAGTTGCGTCTGGATGTCGAGGATCCTCGCGGTACCCTCCGCTCGCTCGATGTAGCGCCCGATCCAGAACAGAGACTCGGCGATGCGGCTCAACATGGCGCCGCCTGTTGTTGCTGTTCCTGCTGCCCTCGGATGGTCTCCGGAGTCGCACCCGGAGCGACTGACGCGGTCGCACCGCGGACGACGAGGCGAGGGCGGACCGGGACGGCCGCGTCCTTGGCCAGGATCCAGGTGTCTTTGGACCCACCGCCCTGGGACGAGTTCACGATCAGCTCACCTTCCGGCAGAGCCACACGCGTCAGTCCTCCCGGCAGCACCCAGACATCGGTGCCGTCGTTGACCGCGAACGGCCTGAGATCGACATGGCGAGGCGCCATCCGACCGTTGATGAACGTCGGCACCGTCGACAGCTGCACGACCGGTTGGGCGATCCACCCCCGCGGGTCCGCCACCAGTCGTGCGCGCAAGGTGTCGAGCTGTTCGCGCGTCGCCGCTGGTCCGATGACGATGCCTTTGCCCCCAGACCCGTCGACGGGCTTCAGGACCAACTCGTCGAGACGGTCGAGGACCTCCTCGAGCGCGCCGGGGTCCGCAAGGCGCCAGGTGTCGACATTCTTGAGCAGCGGCTCCTCGGCCAAGTAGTAGCGGATTAGGTCCGGAACGTAGGTGTAGATCAGCTTGTCGTCCGCGACCCCGTTTCCGAGGGCGTTCGCGATCGTCACGTTGCCGGCTCGGGCCGCGTTCACCAGGCCGGGACAGCCCAGCATCGAGTCGGCCCGAAACTGCACCGGATCCAAGAACTCGTCGTCGACTCGGCGATAGATCACATGGACAGGCCGCAGTCCGCTGGTCGTGCGCATGAGCACTCGACCTTGGCGGCACTCGAGATCACGGCCCTCCACGAGCTCGATACCCATGGTGCGAGCCAGCAGCGCGTGCTCGAAATAGGCGCCGTTGTAGACCCCCGGCGTCAGCGCCACGACCGTCGGGTCGCTCACGCCGGCGGGCGCTGCGGCACGGAGGGCGGCCAGCAACCGCTGCGGATACTGGGCCACCGGCTGGATGCGGTGGTCGGCGAACGTCTCGGGGAGCACGCCTGCGATCGCACGACGATTCGTCATGACATAGCTGACGCCGGAGGGGACGCGCACGTTGTCCTCGAGAACCCGGAACTCGCCCTCGCCGTCCCGGATCAGATCGATGCCGGCCACCTGGATACGAACTCCGTTGAGTGGAGCGAACCCGGAGCATGCTCGGTGGAAGTGCGACGACGAGGTGATCACGTGCCGCGGCACCACGCGATCCTCGAACGCCTGTCCGGCGCCGTAGACATCGGCCAGGAACGCCTCCAACGCGCGCACCCGCTGCCGCACCCCGGCGGCAATGGGATCCCACGTGTCCTGGTCGATGATCCGCGGCAGGACGTCGAGCGGAAACGCTCGCTCCTCGCCACCGATGTCGAACGTCACGCCTTGGTCGAGGTAACTCGCCCTCAGCGACTCGACGCGATTGTTCAGCTCTCCCTGGCTGAGCTCGGCGAAGGCCTTCCGAAGCCGGTCGTACGCAGGTCGGACCAGTGGTCCGTCGAACATCTCGTCGTAGATGTCCGCGCTCGTTCGGTAGTCATCGAAGAGCTCCTCCATGCGCTGAACCTAGAGATCGCGCGTGTCAGATCTGTTTAGCGATTGTGTTGGGCAGGTTTCGTCGATGCTCAGGTTTGTTTCGCCGCAAGGTAGTGGCGCCAACCGCCGTACTCGGTGATGTCACGATCAGGGCGGGCACCATCGGCCGTGCAGAGGAAGCCGAGCGCGCGGCTGCCGTCGATGAGGTCCACGGCGCCCAGTCCAAGCGGTGGTGCGATCGTCGCTGCGAACCCGGCCAGAGCTGCCTCGGGTAGGGACCAGATCTCCACCTCGACACCACCGTCGGGAGGGCCACCGACCACGCGCGTCACTCCTGGCCGAGGCAGCGGACCGTCCACCAGGAACATCCGGTAGTCGCTGGCAGTCCGCGTGAGCGACTCGAAGCGTCCGCCGCGGGCGACGAGGTCCGCATTCAGCGGCTGACCCGTCAGGTGCGCACCAGCGACGGCGATCGAGACGAAGCCCGAGGAGCTCGGCCGAGGGCTCCCCAGGAAGTCAGCGGCGATCGCGTGCACGACGTCATCGCTGCCGGC
>JBQCDC010000063.1:0-5361 GCA_051961575.1 Marmoricola sp. | reverse complement strand
TCGCCGATCGACGAGCAGCTTGCTCAGGACCTGGCCATGCCGGTCGAGGAGCTGAACCTCACCGTTCGCTCGTACAACTGCCTCAAGCGCGAGGGCATCCACACCGTGGGTGAGCTCGTGACGCGCTCGGAGCAGGACCTGATGGACATCCGCAACTTCGGTGCGAAGTCCATCGACGAGGTCAAGGCCAAGCTGGTCGAGATGGGTCTGTCCCTCAAGGACAGTGCCCCGGGCTTCGACCCCGCCGCCGCTCTCGCCGCCTACGACGACGAGTACGACGAGGACGCTTCGTACCAGGAGGACGAGCAGCTCTGAGCTGCTCGTCCATCGAGTAACAACTACTCCGGTACCTGATACGGCCGGAGAGAAACGAGAGACACCATGCCTGCTCCCAAGAAGGGTGCCCGCCTCGGCGGTAGCCCGGCGCACCAGCGCCTGATCCTGTCGAACCTCGCCACGGCGCTGTTCGAGCACGGTCGGATCACCACCACTGAGGCCAAGGCGCGTGTGCTGCGTCCGGTCGCGGAGAAGCTGATCACCAAGGCCAAGAAGGGCGACCTGCACAACCGGCGCGAGGTCCTCAAGACCATCCGTGACAAGTCGGTCGTGCACACGCTCTTCACCGAGATCGCTCCGCAGTTCTCGGAGCGTCCCGGCGGTTACACCCGCATCACCAAGGTCGGCCCCCGCAAGGGTGACAACGCGCCGATGGCTGTGATCGAGCTCGTGACCGAGCCGTACGTCGCTCACCCGAAGACCAAGGCCGCCCCGGCTGCCGAGGCTGCTCCGGTCGTCGAGGAGGCTCCGGCTGAGGTCGAGGAGACCGTGGCTGAGGAGTCGACCGAGACCGAGGTCGCGGAGACCGAGGCTGCTGCCGAAGAGGCAGCCACCGAAGAGGCCTGATCCTCATAGATTCACAAGCTCGGCCCGCGCCCCTGAGGGGTGCGGGCCGATCTGCTTCTCAGGTCAGGTCGCCAGGCGCGAGCCACTCGTGGATGAGCGGAACGACCGACGCCCCCTCGCCGCTCGCGGAAGCCACGCGCTTCATCGAGCCTGCGCGGACATCGCCGACCGCGAACACGCCGGGGACGCAGGTCGCGAGGTCGGCGGGCGGCCGCCCATCGGTCCAGTACTCGAGGGGGATGTCGCGCCCCGTGAGGATGTAGCCGCGATCGTCACGGCAGATCTCCTCGGGCACCCAGTCGCAGTACGCGGCACCCCCGAGAAGCAGGTAGAGGCCGCCGCAGGGCTCCTGCGTCACTGACCTGGTCGCGGTGTCGCAGATCGAGATCCACTCCAGCTGTCCGTTGCCACCGCCATCGATGACCTCAGCGCCCTCGCGAACGGTGAGGCGCGGTGTGTACTGCAGCTCGCGGATGAGGTAGTCCGACATCGTCTGCCGCAGCTCGCGCCGCGCGACTAGCGTGACGCTGCGAGCGAAGCGAGCGAGATGAACCGCAGCCTGGCCGGCTGAGTTGCCGCCGCCGACCACCACGACGTCGCGTCCCGTGATCTCGCGGGCCGAGGACATCGCGGCGCCGTAGTAGACGCCCCGCCCGACCAGCGCCTCGATGGTCGGGACCTGGAGTCTGCGGTACTTGACGCCGGTCGCAATCACTACGCTGCGCGCGGCGACGGTGCCCCCGCCCGTCCGCACGACGTGGTGGCCGCCATCAGGAGCGAGCTCGATTGCCTGCACCGGCCATCCCGTGAAGAACCGGGTGCCGAAGCGGATCGCCTGATTCCGAGCGCGCTGTGCCAGCCGCATGCCGGAGATGCCTCGCGGGAATCCGAGGTAGTTGCGGATCATCGAGCTGGTGCCGGCTTGCCCGCCGATCGCCTCGGCCTCGAGCGTGATGGTGGTCAGGCCTTCGGAGGCGGCGTAGACCGACGTGGCCAGGCCTGCAGGCCCGGCACCGACCACGACCACATCGGCGACCTGGTCGACCTCGATGTCGGTCGGCTGACCGTAGATCGCGACGGCGAGCTCTTGGACCGAGCCGATCGGACGGGTGGGTCCGTAGCCGTCGATGAGCGGGTAGTCGAGCGGGCCGTCGTAGGTCGTGAGGATTCCGGCGGCCTCTTCTGAGGTCGGCTCGAGGAGTCCGTGTGGTAGGCCCATGCGATCGAGGAAGTCATGGAGTGCACCGGCGATCGTGTCGCCGGGCGGGGCGATGATCTGAGCGATCGTGACCTCGGGTGCGGCGACCGTGGACCCCCAGTCCGAGAGCAGCTCGGTGACCGCGGTGTGGAACTCCTCGTCACGACGGCCCCGCGGCATCAGCAGGAACGCGTCGTACTTGCCGGTCGCGAGGCCGAGGCGGAACTCCGGCGCGTCCGTGCGGAAGTTGTCCCAGTGTGCGACCACGATGCGTCGTGCGGTCGGCACGATCTTGCGCAGCTGCGAGATCGCCTCATACAGGGGAGTGTCGCCCAGTCGGCTGTCGCTGACGATCAGGGCCACCTGGTCGCCACGTTCTTGGATGTTCTCGGCGATCGCGGCGGCACGCTCGATCGTGGTGGCATCGAAGATCCGATAGTCGCGCTCGTAGCGCGAGAACTCGTTGCGCAGCGAATCGGCGTGGGTGGGCGAGAGCAGGATGATGGCGGGGTCGGCCATGGGGGAAGGCTAGCCTCACCCTGTGCGCCTCCGCATCGACCTTTCCTACGACGGCACCGACTTCCATGGTTGGGCCGATCAGCCTGAGCTGCGCACGGTCCAGGGGACGCTGGAGTCCGCGCTGGCGACGGTTCTTCGGGTGCGGGACGCGAGGGTGGTCTGCGCCGGTCGCACGGATGCCGGAGTGCACGCCCGTGGCCAGGTGGCGCACGTCGATGTCGAGTCGCTCCCGCCGTCGCGCACCGGCTCGGATGAGCAGCCCGTCGACACGCTCCGCAGGCGGCTCAACGGCCTGCTCCCGGCTGACATCCGGCTTCGGTCGATCAGGGAGGTCCCGACCTCCTTCGACGCCCGATTCTCAGCGACCTGGCGGCGCTACGCCTATCGCATCGCCGATGACGTCGAGCACCAGGACCCGCTGACGCGCAACCACGTCATGCATCATTCGCGACGGCTCGACGTCGACGCGATGAACGAGGCGGCGGCGCTGCTGCTCGGGCTCAACGACTTCGCGAGCTTCTGCAAGCAACGTGAGGGGGCGACGACCATCCGGACGTTGCAGATCCTGTCCTGGGCGCGGGTGGACGGGATCGCCGAAGCAACCGTCAAGGCCGACGCCTTCTGCCACCACATGGTGCGCGCCCTGGTGGGGTGCATGGTCGTCGTCGGCGAGGGGCGTCGGCCGGCGGCCTGGGCAGGCGACGTGCTTCAGGGGAAGGCCCGGAATCCGGTCGCTGCCCTGGTGCCCTCGCACGGCCTGACGCTGGAGGAGGTCGGGTATCCCGACGAGGCGGAGTTCGGCGACCAAGCCGATCGCACGCGTGCACGTCGCCAGGTCAGCGAAATCTCGGGCGACTCCGGCGACGCCGTCGTGGGAGGGTGAGTGTCGTGAGTGACGGCAACGCGGACGAGCACTACTTCACCGCGGACCCCAAGGTCCCCTTCCAGCGCGTTCCGTTGCGGGCCGACGTGTGGGGGCACTGGCTGGAGCTCACGACGGGCTCGGGTGTCTTCGCGCGCGGTCGTCTCGACGTGGGCACGGGCGTTCTTCTGCGTGAGGTGGCCCCGCCGACGGAGGCTCGCCGGGTGCTCGACCTCGGATGCGGCTACGGCGTGATCGGGCTGGCCATCGCGATCGCCGTGCCGGAGGCCGTGGTGACCGCGGTCGACGTCAACGAGCGGGCGGTGCTCCTGGCGAACGAGAACGCCGAGGCGCTCGGCGTCGCGGATCGATTCAGCGCGCTGAAGCCCGACGAGGTGCCGGACGATGCCACGTTCGACGCGATCTGGTCGAACCCTCCGATCAGGATCGGCAAGGACCAGCTCCACGACCTACTGCTGCGCTGGCTCCCGCGCCTGACGCCTGAGGGCACCGCGACCATGGTCGTCGGCAAGAACCTGGGTGCCGACTCGTTGGCGCGCTGGCTCGACGACATGGGCTATCCGACCGCGCGGCTTGCGAGCGCCAAGGGCTTCCGGGTCCTCGAAACGGCCAGCAAGCGCGACTAGCGTCCCGACGCCACAGCATGCGCCGCGTCGGCGAGGTCGTTGACGCCGCGCTCGAGTTCCTCGGGACGATCCGTCACGAGATCGAGGAAGAATCCGTACAGCGCCGAGTCGACGAGGGTGACGGCGCGACGGGCGCGTTGGGGCTCGGCTCCGCAGCGCGTCAGGTAGTTGCCCAGGGCAGCTGACCACAACGCGTTCGCTGCGCGGACGTCGGAGCGATAGGGCTCATGCCCGATCAGTCCGGTCGCAGCTGCCTGGCAGTAGAGCCTGAGCAGGGGAGCGAGCTGGGGGGTTTGGTAGGCGGCCCACAGCGCTTTGACGCCGGAGCGGACCGTGCGTGTTCCGGGGAGGCTGTCGATCGCGGCGACGGCTCGACGGCAGGACTCCGTCGTGATGGCGGAGACCAAGGCGTCGCGCGTGCCGAAGTGGTAGATGAGCATCCGGTCGCTGGTGCCGACGGCGGCGGCCACCGGTCGCAGCGAGAGACCGACCAGGCCCGCGGTCAGGGCGTAGTCGGTGGCACCGGCCAGGAGGACGTCCCGTCTCTGCTCAGTCACATCGCGACTGTAGCATCTGCTACGCTTCTTCTGTAGCAACCGCTACAACGGTGGATGAGGTGAAGAACATGGTCGGGGCATCACTGCTGCTCGCTCTGGCGATCGCGGCTGAGGTCGGCGCCACGGCGCTGCTGCCGAAGGCGCAGGGCTTCACCAACCCGGGCTGGACGCTCGTGGTGATCGCCGGCTACGCCGCCTCGATCTGGCTGCTCGCCATCATCGTCAAGGTCATGCCGGTCTCGGTCGCCTACGCCATCTGGGCGGGCGTCGGAACGGCCACGGTCGCGATCATCGGCGCGGTCTTCCTCGGCGAGAACCTCAACCTGGTCAAGGTCACCTCTCTCGCCCTGATCGTGATCGGTGTGGTCGGCCTCAACCTGGCGGGAACCCACTAGCGCGACCGTGGCTCCTTCAAGGTGTCCTGTGCCACAGTCTGCTCATGGACGACACGACGCTGCCCCCGGCCCGTCTTCTCAATGACCGTGTGATCCATTGGGCGACGGCCACACCCGATGGCGAGGCGATCACGTACCTGGGTCGAACCTGGACGTGGAGCGAGTGGAATGACCGGATCCGTCGGCTGGCCGGCGCCCTGGTCGCGCGGGGGATCGGCCGCGGCGACGTCGTCGGAAGCCTGGACAAGAACCACCCGGCCACGGTCGAGCTGACCATGGC
>JBQCDC010000062.1:0-2744 GCA_051961575.1 Marmoricola sp. | reverse complement strand
CCGGCCGGCGAAGTATCCGTCCCAGTAGTTGCGCATGCCGAGCGCGAGGAACTCGTCGGTCGGCCCTTGGGAGAACGTGATGGTGGCGATCGGCTCGATGAGCTTGGCCATCCTGCGGATCTTCAACTGTGGATGCGGCATGGTCTCTCCTTCAGTTGGCCGCTGCACGGCGACCGTTCACTGTAGCCACGAACGGAACCGGCGAAATACGACAACTTCGAGGACCCAGTGCGCGACGCGCCCGCGGAGGAAGCTCTCACTCGGCGGTGTGCGTGTGAATCCGGACGCCTTCGCTGTTGAAGATGCTCAGCACTTGGGCCGGTCGTCCACCAGCCGCACTCATGCTGTGGGGAACACGCGTATCGAACTCGGCCGCCTCGCCCCTGGTAAGCACTGTGTCGTGGTCGCCCAGGATGAGGCGCAGCCTGCCGGAGAGCACATAGAGCCACTCATAGCCGTCGTGTATGCGTGGCTCGGGCGGCTCGGCCGCCGGCGGATACGTGATCTTGTAGGTGGCCACCGGAGATCCCTCGGGCGTGAGGGGAGCGATGGTCATCCCGTCCCGCACGATTACGGTGCGTCGCACTCGGGGGTCCGCGACGGCGGGAGTGACAAGGTCATCGAGGGTGATACCGAGCTGGCGAGTCAGGGGGACGAGGAGTTCCAAGTTGGCCTGCCGCTTGCCGGCCTCCAGCCGCGAGAGCGTGCTTGGCGACATCGACGCCCGCGTTGCGAGTTCGTCGAGCGTCCATCCCCGGCTGTGTCGGATCGCCCGCAGTCTTGCTCCGACCTGCTTCAGTTCATCGACCATGGATTCCACTCCTTGCCATTTCTGCAAGATACCTTGCGATTCCAGCATTGTGCCGGTGAACTGGCCGCATGAGCGACGAATGGGACGTGATCATCGTGGGCGGCGGCGTGGCTGGGCTGTCAGCCGCCTTGACCTTGGGGCGTGCGCGGCGACGCGTCCTGGTTGTCGATGCCGGTGAGCCGCGCAATCGGTTTGCTGAACACATGCACGCCGTCCTCGGGCACGACGGCCTCGATCCGGCGGAGCTCCTGCGCAAGGGTCGCGCGGAGGTGAGTGTCTACGGCGTGACCATCCGCGAAGGTGCAGTCGAGCGCGTCGAGGATCGCGAGGGCGGACTGCTCGTCGAGCTCACCGACGGGTCCTCCGCGTTCGCGCGGGCACTCGTCGTCGCAAGCGGACTCAGTGATGAGCTTCCGGACATGCCTGGACTCGGCGAGCTCTGGGGTAGCGGGGTCCTGCACTGCCCCTACTGCCATGGTTGGGAGGTTCGTGGGCAGAGGCTCGGGGTGCTCGGTACGTCGCCCATGTCCACGCACCAGGCCGAACTTATCCGGCAGTGGAGCGACGACGTCGTCTACTTCACCGCTGCGGTGGGCGAGCTCGAATCGGCGTCCGCGCGACGACTCACCGCGCGAGGTGTCCAGCTGGTCGACACACCGGTTGTCGAGGTTCGCAGTGAGGAGGGACGTCTCACGGGTGTGCGCCTATCCGACGGACGCGATATCGCGCTCGATGCTCTGTTCACCGCCGCGACCCTGCGGCCACACGACGCATTCGTTGCAGGTCTGAATCTGGTCCGCGAGGACAACCCGATGGGCAACTTCATCTCGGTCGACCCGACCGGGCAGACCAGTCATCCCCGTGTCTGGGCAATCGGGAATGTGGTGGCTCCGGGAGCGAACGTACCGATCTCGATCCGCGCGGGCTCGATGGCGGGCGGTGCGGTCAATGGGGCACTGGTGAGCGAGGAGTTCGATCAGGCCGCTTCGCGCGCGATCTATTGGGAGGACCAGTACGGCACTAACGGTCCGCGCTGGTCTGGTCGTGTCAACGCGACGGTCGCCGATGTGGTGGCCGAGCTTCCTGTTGGGGATGTGCTCGAGCTCGGATGCGGCGAGGGCGGCGACGCGGTGTGGCTTGCCGAGCAGGGCTGGCAAGTAACGGCGGTGGACATCTCGCTTACGGCGGTGGAGCGGGGTGCCGAAGCTGCGTCCGCGCGCGGCGTCGCCGATCGGATCACCTGGGTTGCCCATGACCTTGCGACCTGGAGCGCGGCCGCCGCCTTCGACCTGGTGACCGCATCCTTCTTCCACTCAACGGTGGATCTACCGCGGACCGAGATCCTCCGTCGCGCGGCACGTCACGTTCGCTCTGGTGGACACCTGCTGCTCGTCTCCCACGTCTTCGAGAACGACGAGGACGTTCCTCCGTGGGCCACCGAGAACCACACCGACCACCACAACGGTCCCGGTCATGAGCTACTGACGCCGGCGGAAGAGATCGCCATGCTCGCGCTCGATCCCGCGCAGTGGGAGGTCGAGATCGCAGAGGTGCGGCGTCGGGACGCGACTGGTCCCGACAACCACCAGCATGCCAAGGTCAAGGACGGGGTGGTGTTGCTGCGGCGGCGGTGACGCGGCTACCGCCGGTGGGAAAGCCGAACGACGCCAGTGCCGGTGAGCAACAAGCCGAACGCCAGCAGCAACAGCGACCCTGGCGGACCACCGGTGTCGGGCAGCGCCACGTGCGGCGACACCTTGACGATGGACCGGTGCCGCGGCTCGACGGTGATGAGGATCGTCTTGACCCAATGTGGCGGGACTATCGCCTGCACGGGCATCACGGCGCGGTGGGGAGTCGACCGAACGCGGCCAGGTGGCCTCGTCGCCGGCGCGATCTTCGCGCGGTAGTTGCAAACCGCGAGCAGCCGATA
>JBQCDC010000061.1:0-6456 GCA_051961575.1 Marmoricola sp. | reverse complement strand
AACGCCGGCAAAAGCACCCTGTTCACCGCGCTGACGCGCACCGTTGTGCTCGCGGCGAACTATCCCTTCGCCACGATCGAGCCCAACGTCGGCGTCGTGGGCGTGCCCGACCCCCGTCTCGGGCAGCTGGCCGAGATCTTCGGCTCCGAGCGGGTCCTCCCGGCCACCGTGGAGTTCGTCGACATCGCCGGCATCGTCGCGGGTGCGTCGAAGGGGGAGGGGCTGGGCAACAAGTTCCTCGCCCACATCCGTGAGTCCTCCGCGATCTGTCAGGTCACCCGCGTGTTCCGTGACGAGGACGTGACCCACGTCGACGGCAAGGTCGACCCGGCCTCCGACATCTCCACGATCCAGACCGAGCTGATCCTCGCCGACCTGCAGACGGTCGAGAACGCCCTTCCCCGCTTGGAGAAGGAGGCGAAGATCAAGAAGGAGTCGCAGCCGAAGGCGGCCGCGGTGCGCGAGGCCCTCGAGGCGCTGGAGGCAGGCACGCCGATCAGCGCGACCAAGATCGACCGCGACCTGATCCGGGAGCTGTCGCTGCTGACCGCGAAGCCGTTCCTCTACGTCTTCAACTGCGACACCGACGAGCTCGCGGACGAGGACCTCAAGGCCAAGATGCGTGAGATCGTCGCGCCGTCCGAGGCGATCTTCCTCGACGCCAAGATCGAGTCCGAGCTCATCGACATGGAGCCTGAGGAGGCTCTCGAGATGCTCAACGACCTCGGGATCGAGGAGTCCGGTCTCGACCAGCTCGCGCACGTCGGCTTCCAGACCCTGGGCCTGCAGACCTACCTGACCGCGGGTCCGAAGGAGGTTCGCGCCTGGGAGATCAAGAAGGGCGCGACCGCTCCTGAAGCGGCGGGTGTCATCCACACCGACTTCCAGAAGGGCTTCATCAAAGCCGAGATCGTCTCGTTCGACGACCTGATCGCTGCTGGGTCCGTGGCGAAGGCGCGTGAGGCCGGCAAGGCTCGCATGGAGGGCAAGGACTACGTCATGCAGGACGGCGATGTCGTGGAGTTCAGGTTCTCGAACTAGTTCCCAGCTATCGGTGGGTGATGCCGTCACATTCGTAGCCGCCGAGGCTCTTCCAACGGGAGTTCTCGAGTTGGATGAAGCGGTAACAGGGTGCGTTGATCTTGGCGCCGACGTCCTGCGGAGCCGTCATTCCGTTGTCCGTCCAGACGTGGACTCCGTAGAGGGAGTGCACGAGCGACGCGCGGTTCAGCTTGCCGCCGAGCTGGAGTGCTTGTCGTACGAAGAGTGCGGTTGCGGACCAGGCGAACGCTCCGTAGAAGGTTGGACGGGCACCGGGGGCTACTTGCCCCAGCCAGCCTAGGTAGGTGGACTCCTCACGGTTTGTGGACGCCAGTTCGAACGGCAGGAAGTTCATGTACACGTAGGTGCCGTTGCCCACGCCGGCACCAGCGGCCTGAGATACGTAGTTCGGGTCGTAGATGGTGGGGTCTTGGACGAAGACCTTCGGGGTGAAGCCGTTGGTCTTGAAGCCCTGCTGGAGCTTGATGGTGTCCTGGTAAGGACCAAGGAAGATGACGTATTGGACACCCTTGCTCTTCATCGACTGCACGTAGCTGTCGTAGCTGAGGTCACTGACCCCGATCTGCTCCATGTCGATGTTGGTGCCGCCGAGCTTGCGGACCACGGACTGCATCGTGTTGGCGTTCTGGGCTGCGCCTCCCGCGTTGAGGTAGGCGATGGCCACGTGCGCCTTGATCCCGGGGAACCTCTTGAAGAAGTAGGTGAAGGGTGCGTTCTCGTAGTACGCCGCATTGCTACCCTGCGAAGCGAAGCACGTCGTGCACGCTGCCCTGGCATCCGTGGTGATTGCCGTCCGAATGTCCGGAATCCCGCAGCCTTGTGCAGTCTGCGCCCCGCCCGAGTCGAAGGCCGACATCGAACCGACGGCCGCGAACGAACTCTGGCACAGGTTCTGGTACGCGACCTGGTCACCGCTTCCCGTGGTCTGAGTGTCCTGATTAACGAGGGCGAGCTTGCGACCGCAGATGCTGGATGTCGCATTGAAGTAAGCGACATAGGCCTTCACACCTTGTTGAGCCGCGGTGAACAAGCCGGGTACCGGACCCGAGATGTCCGAGGCGTTGCCGATGGTGATCGTCGAGTTCGTGATGCCGGGGCCGTTGTGGAATCCTGCGCAGCTGCCCGCGGTGACGCCCGCGGCTGCTGGAGCGTTGCTGACGGAGCCTCCCGAGCCGTTGGAGCCGGTGGCACCACCTCCCGAACCCGCCGCATCACCGCCCGCAGTAGAGCCGCTGTTCGGCACTGCGCCACCCAGACTGCTGGTGCCCGAGGCACCATTGCCGCCCGTGCCGCCGCTGCCCGTGTCGGACGATCCGAAGCCGTATAGCGCCTCATTCGCAGCCCGCACTTCCGCGGGGCTGAGAGCAGATCCGCCGCAAGCCGAAAGCAGCACGCTTGCAGTCGTCGCGGCGACTCCTGCTACCCACCGCCGGTGCCGATCTTTCCGTTGATACACGCCTGTACTCATCGGGTCTCTCCTCGGGGCGCGACTGTGGTTGCGTCGCGTTGGACCGGTTCGAAGGTCAGCGAGAGAGCGGCATGGCGGCGCACCACGATGCTTTGGATCCAATGCGGTTCAACCTGGGGGTCAACGGAGAAGCTTTCGGTCTGATCGAGCAGGGTACGGATCGCGGCAGTCGCCTCCAGGCGGGCAAGCGGGGATCCGACACAGAAGTGCACACCCTTGCCGAAGGCAAGATGTTGGCGGATGCCCGTTCTCGCTAGGTTGACGCGATCGGGGTCGGAGTACCGAGTCTCATCCCGGTTCGCCGCCGACCAGAGCAACAGGAGATGGTCACCCTCACGAAGCGCCTCTCCGCCCAGCGTCGTTGCTCGCGCCACGGTGCGGTAGTGGCCCCGTAGAGGGGGCTCGAGCCGCAGACATTCGTCCAGGAAGGGGTCGAGCAGGTCCGGGTCGGCGCGCAAGGCCTGCTGCTGGGCTGGGTCCTCGGCCAGCATCCGCGCGGCTGTGCCGATCAGTCCAGCCGTCGTCTCCGCCCCAGCACCGATGAGTTGCAGGAGGATCCCAACCGCGGTGCCGGCATCGATCTCCTCCGCAGCAACCGACGTCCCGAGCACGCTGATCAGACCATCGCCGGCTTGAGTAGTGGAGCGGACCTTGCCATCGAGATAGGTGATCAGGGCGAAGGTCGAATCGAGGAGGTAGGCGAGACGCTCCTTCTCGACGAGTCCGCCGAGGAGCTCGACGCTCTCATATGCGGAGGTGAGAAGCATCGGAAGTTCGGCGTCAGGAATCCCCAGCAGGCGTGCCAGGATGCTGGGAGGCAGCCGATTGGCAACGGCGTTGACCCAGTCGATGCGGCCACCGACGGCGGAGTCCTGCCAGAACTCCGCCATCAACTCCCGCATCGTGTCTTCCAGCGCGCGAATCCGCCGTGCCAGCGCCTGCATGACGATCTTGCGGTGCTCCTTGTGGGCGGCTCCGTCAGCCGTCGCGAGAACCTGCTCGACCTCCCCATCCATGTCCATGGTGAAGCGCTCGGGCTGACCGTCGTCGCTCAGGAGCAGGATCCCGCGCAGATTCGACGAGAAGTCCTCGGGGCGCTCGGCCGCCTCGACCACGAGGTCCCACGAGGACACCAGATGAAACCGGGTCCCCGGTACGGTGTGCACGGGTGCAAAGTTGCGCAGACGCGTATAGAGCGGATACGGATCCTCGATGGACTCGGCCGCGAACAGATCGAAGCTGTTCCTGTCGGCGAGAACGGTCAACGCAACCTCCGAAACGGTGAGTTCGACGCATCGTCAATCGCTGCGACGGCCCGTTTCAAGAGCGGCGCGCAAAGTGAGACACCGTCGATTCCGATCGCGTGGGTCGCGTCTCATCGGACCGGTCGGACAGGCGTGAGACGTGGATGCATCGGCGGATTCATGTCTCGCCGTGAGACAAGAATTCCGGACCATCTCACCTATTCGCACGCCGGGTTGCGAGTCCCTGCGGGAACCGTGGTCAACCAGCCGGAATCGTCTTAGGGTGAGACCGCCATGGTCAAACGTCTCAGGAGGCTCGAGTGCCCAAGCAGCGCGATTGGCTCACCGGCAGCGAGCGCCACGAAGCCGCGGTCAAGACCATTCGAGCCGCCGCGCGGAAGCAACTCCTCGACCGCGGCCCGGACCGCTTCACCGCCGAGGCCGTGGCTCGCCGCGCAGGGTGCTCTCGCGCAACCCTGTATCGGATCGTCGGCGGCAAGAAGGCACTGCTGGACGGTCTCCTTGCCGAGGCGGCGCTCGACATCTCGTCCCAGATCCGCGAGGCCGTCAAGGATCTCGAGGGGGCTGAACGCGTGAGTGAAGCGATCATCGTTGGGCTGCGGACACTGCGCGCCGACCCGCCCATTCATGACTGGGTCCGCCAGACTGTGGTGAGCAGCGACTTCCTGCAAAACTCCGCCAGCCTGGCTGGGCTGGCAGCGGGATGGCTCGACACCTCCGACGCCGAGGGCCCCGGATCTACCTTCGCGGGCGAGTGGATTGTCCGGGTGTACCTGTCGCTGATCGCCTGGCCGGGCCCAGATGAGGAGACCGAGGCCAGGCTCGTCCGTGAATTTGTCGAGCCGGGCTTCAGGTCGAGTCAGACCAGGTCGGCGGTCCCGTCGTAGATCCAGCTCACATCTGCGTCAGGCAATGCGCTCGAGTTCCGCTTCAACGTCTGAGCCATCCGTTGACGGGGGTCGAGGTCGCGTGATGGAGTCGTGGAACAGGCGACCGAGGGGTCGCCACCTAGGGGTCTAGCCGTGACCGAGCATGAACAAGTAGGCCGGCGCCGCGAGTACTTGGCGGCGTTCGAGCGCGGCGATATGGATAGCGTCCGGGGCTTCTTCTCCGATGACGTGGTGTGGCACGTGGCCGGCAGCCATCCGCTCAGCGGGGACTACCGCGGCACCGATGCCCTGATCGATTACTTCACGCGGGTCCGCGCAGAGGCCGACCTGACCTTCGAGCCACTCGGGATCTTGGCGAACGACCGGCATGTGGCGAGCTTCCTGCGGATTCGCGGCACTAGGGCGGGGAAGACGTTGGATATCGAGTCATGCGACATGCTGCGCGTCGGACCCGATGGACGCTGGGAGGAGTTCTGGTCGATGCCCGACGATCAGGCCAGCGTCAACGAGTTCTGGAGGGCGTGACGTGACTGAACATCCGAATGCGACGCGCGTCCGTGACCTTGCCGCCGCTTTCCAGCGAGGTGATCTCGCGGCCGTGGTCGATGCGTATGCCGAGGGCGGCGTGTACCGGGTGCCGGGCGAGAACTCGATCAGCGGCAACTACGACAAGTCCCAGCTCGCTCAGTTCTTCATCGGGCTCGCGGAGATGACCGGCGGCACGTTCAGGATCGAGGTCGAGGACATCCTGGGCAACGACACCCACGCCGTCATGTTCTGGCGCGGCTCGATGTCTCGAGGTGACCAGCACCTCGACGCCGACGGCGGAATGGCATTCCGCTTCGACGATGACGGCAAGATCGCCGAGTCCTGGTTCCTGTACAGCGATCAGCGGGCCTACGACAGCTTCTATGCCTGAGCCGGGCGCGGTATCGCGAACGCCCTGATATCCGAGCCGAAGCCTTTGAGGCTGACGTCCTCCATCTCGACGGCTGCGACGCTCTGCTCGCATTCGCGTTGCGTCGCGTGGTCGATGAGGATCTCCCCGTGGCCGGCTCGGGCGCAGAGGCGTGAGGCCAGGTTCACCACGGTTCCCAGCGGCGTGTAGTCGTAGCGCCCGTCGAATCCGACGGTTCCGAGCGTGGCATATCCGAGAGCGACCCCCATGCCATAGCCCAGGTCGTGGCCGCGACGGGACCACTCGCGACAGAGCTCGTCGAGCGCCGCTGCGACGTCCAGAGCGGCCGCCGTGGCATCCACCGACGGCGCCTCGCGCGGGACCGGATCGCCGAAGTAGGCCATGATCCCGTCGCCCGCGTAGCCACCGATCGTCGCATCGCGCTCCCGCAGGATCTCCCCGACGGTGCGGTAGTACTCGTCGAGAACCTCGATGACCTCTTCGGGTTCGACGCGGTTCGTGAACGCGGTGAAGCCGCGCAGGTCGCAGAACAGCACCGCGACGCGACGGCGATGCGGACGCAGCAGCTCCTCGTCGCCTTCCGACTCGACGACTCTCGCGATCTGGGGCGAGAGGAATCGGCGCATCCGGCCGAGGCGTTGAAGCTCGTCGACCTGGCTGCTGACCCGCTCTTCCAGGGTTGCGTTGAGCTCGGCCAACTCGGTGCGAGCTGCATGCTCGGACTCGCTCAGCTGCTCCGCACGCGCCGCCCAGGCGCCGATCAGCATCCCGCTGACCGCGACGGTTGACGTCACGACGAACCACTGCGCGAAGGCGCGCCCGAACGAAACGTCCTGCCACGCGAGCACACCC
>JBQCDC010000060.1:0-3730 GCA_051961575.1 Marmoricola sp. | reverse complement strand
TGCGGCTCCTGGCCGGACCAATGCGCCGCGAGATCTCCCCCACCTGGCAGCACGATGCCGTCCGCGAACCAAAGGCGCTCGGCCACGGCGTCGACGTCGATGTCCGCGTCCGGCGCGACCGGATGCACGACCAGCGGCTCTCCCCCAGCCGCGTAGATCGCCTCCACCAGCGCCCGGGCAGTCACGTCCGCGGCATAGCGCAACGCCGAGGCCGACGCCGAGAAACGGGCCGGCACAGCGATGAGAGGGCGCTTGGGTTGAGGCTTCGCATTCATTTGGTCCCAAACGATATGCGAGAGCAGGCCGCTCGGCAAGCAGTGTCAGCGGCGCTCGCCGAATCCGAACTCGAACCGGCGGGTGGGCTCCCAGCCGGTCTCGGAGTCGAACTCGTAGAGGTGGAACGCATCGGCGATGAACGAGGCGTCGACGTCGGCCCAATGCTCGTAGGCCCGGTCCATCTCCGGTTCGTCGAGCTCGTGCGCGATCGTCACATGCGGGTGATACGGAAAGCGGAGGTCGGGAACCAGCGGCCCGGCCACCACCGAGGCGGTGAGCAGCTCGCACTCGGAGATTCCTTCAACCACGTTGATGAACACCACGGGCGAGATCGGCCGGAACGTGCCGGTCCCCCGGAGCCTGATCTTGAAGGGTGCCATGCGTACCGCGGCGCGCGCGAGGTGCGCGTAGACCTCGGCCAGGAGATGCCGCTCGATGTCGTAGGGCGGGAGCACCGTGACATGCGTGGGGATGTGGTGGGCACCCTCGTCGCCGGCGTCGATCCGGTACTGCTGCAACTGACCGCCCAAGGGGTCAGGAACAGCGATCGAGACGCCGATGGTGGGCACGGGAAAACCCTACGGCATAAGGCTTCCGGTGTGGTTCACCCGACAAATGGCGCGACGAAGCCCACCCGCTCATAGACGTCGCGCAGGGTCGCATTGGCGATCTCCGAAGCCTGCTGCTCCCCTCGCCGGAGCACCGATTCCAGGTACGCCTGGTCGTCGAGCAGCTCCAGCGTCCGGGCCCGGAAGGGCGTGACGAAGTCAGCCACCACCTCGGCCAGCGCCTTCTTGAAGTCGCCGTAGCCGCGACCGACGAACTCGTTCTCGATGTCCTCGATCGTGTGGCCGCTGAGGGCCGAGTAGATCGTCAGGAGGTTGCTGACGCCCGGCTTCTCCTCGGCGTCGAAGCGCACGTCCGTACCCGAGTCAGTCACGGCGGACCGGATCTTCTTCGCACTCACGGCGGGATCGTCGAGCATCTCGATGATTCCGGCGGGCGTCGACGAGCTCTTGGACATCTTCGCGGTCGGCGCCTGGAGGTCGTAGATCTTCGCCGTCTCCTTCAGTATGTACGGCTCGGGAACCCGAAAGGTCTTCTTGAAGCGGGAGTTGAACCGCTGCGCGAGATCGCGCGTCAGCTCGAGGTGCTGGCGCTGGTCCTCGCCGACCGGCACGTACTGCGGTCGATAGACGAGGATGTCCGCGGCCATCAGGATCGGGTAGGTGAACAGACCGACGCTCGAGGCGCCCTCGCCACCCTTGGACGACTTGTCCTTGAACTGCGTCATGCGACGCGCCTCGCCGAACCCGGTCACGCCGTTGAGCACCCACGCAAGCTGTACGTGGGCCGGGACGTGGCTCTGGATGAAGATCGAGGCGCGCTCCGGGTCGACTCCCGCGGCGAGCAGCTGAGCCGCCGAGACGAGGGTGCGACGACGCAGGGTCTTCGGGTCCCATTCCACCGTGATCGCATGCTGGTCGGCGATGAAGAAGAACGGGTCGTAGTCGTTCTGCAGCTCCACCCACTGCCGCACCGCGCCCAGATAGTTCCCGAGGTGGAACGAGTCGGACGTCGGCTGGATCCCCGAGAGAACCCGGGGTCGTGGCGCGGGAGCACCAGAATCGGCGGTGGACATGCGGGCCATTCTGTCAGGAGACGAGCCCCCAGCTCTCCCCTATAACCTCGTGGCATGGGTCTGTGGGAAGAACGCGTGGTTCCAGTGATCGTCGACAAGGCCTGCGGGACCGGACCGATCCACAAGGAACGTGCACTCGTCTGCGCTCCCCTGTCTGGGAGGGTGCTCGAGGTCGGCTTCGGTTCCGGCCACAACATCACGCACTATCCCTCGTCCGTGACGTCCGTTGCTGCGGTCGAGCCCTCGGATCGAGGGTGGCACCTCTCCCAGAGTCGCCGCCAGCAGACGACACTCCCGATCCAGCGCATCGGACTCGACGGTCAGGCGCTGACCGAGGAGGACAACAGCTGCGACTCGGCTCTGGTGACGTTCTCGCTCTGCACGATCCCCGACCCGGTGCGGGCGCTTCAGGAGACGGCCCGCGTGCTTCGACCCGGCGGCGTGCTGGCCTTCCTCGAGCACGGCCTCGCGCCCGAGGCCAGCGTCGCGAAGTGGCAACGCCGCCTCGATCCGGTCGAGCGTCGGGTCGCCGGTGGCTGCGAGCTGAGCCGCGACATCCCAGTGCTGGTGCGGGAGGCTGGCTTCGAGATCATCGAGCTCGAGGAGAAATACCTCCCCGGTCCCGCCTTCGCGAAGCCGTGGATGCACGGGTACCGCGGGCTCGCGGTCGCGAACGCGTAGGCGACGTCACAAGGCCAGCAATGTCCCTCTGGCGTCCGCTCCCGAACGCCACAGATGTCTCCGCGCACGAACGATGCCCATCACCAACGCCTCGATACGCGCCCATTCGTGGACCACATGTTCGTACCGAAGCCGCAACACCATGTAGCCCAGCCGCATCAGTTCCTGATCTCGCTCGTAGTCTCGCTTCGACTGATAGCCGTCGTGGAACTCCGAGCTGTCGCACTCGATGACCAGCCGGTCACCGACGACGAGGTCCACGTAACCGACGCCCGCGATCTTGACCTGGGTCCGAACCCTCACGCGATGCTGCATGAGCCCGACCCGAGCGATCGACTCGGTACCCGATTGGCTTGCGGCATCGCACCATCGTGCGAGCCTCGGCAGGGCGGCCTCGAGAACCTCCGGCCGGAGCAGACCACGGTTGAGAGCCGAGTCCGCCAATGCCACGACCGAGGCGCGCGGTTGGCAGCGGAATGCATCGATCACCAATTGCAGCGGCTCTGCGACGGGCGGCTCACGCGAGATCCTTCCCTTCGCCCAGTGCAGGCAGACCGGCGGATGCTGCTTGGAATCGACCGCTAGACGTGAGGCGTTGCGCGGAACCAGGACATGTAACCGCGGGTCGTCCAAGGTCCACAGGCCACAGTGGCGCGACCCCGAGGTAGCGGTCAGAATGCCGCCGACGCGGACGGCTGCCACTGCGTCGGGTGCGGCGTACGCATCGTGGAACCAGCCCGGACGGACCCGGCTGAGCCGACCCTCCGTAACCGCCCGTCCTACCTGCCGACGCGAGATGCCCAGACTTTCAAGTCGTCGAAGGGAGTAGATGCCCAGGTGAGGATCCGAATGGGCCATGCGCCCATCGTCCGATGGACACCGGGTGCCCTCGACGACAATCCGCAGCGCGCTGGGGAGAAGGCGGCATTGGTCGGCTGTGCGCGGCGCGATTCAGGACATGGAGCCACATGTCCATATATCTGTCGCATGAGGCCATATGTCCTGATCCGCGCGCAGATACCGCAGCGCCCCCGGCAGAAGCCACGGGCGCGCGGTCGGGCCTCGAGAAGAGGGAGGCGAGGGCCACGGTAAGGGTCGCCGACCGACGCAACAACCCCGCACCCTTCACGG
>JBQCDC010000059.1:0-3756 GCA_051961575.1 Marmoricola sp. | reverse complement strand
TGGGCAAGCCTGCGGTCGGTGTCGGTCTGGGTCGAGGCGCCCACGGCCATCCGCAAGGAGCGCGCCATCGGTCGAGATGGTGAGAACTTCGCTGCCCATTGGGATCAGTGGTCCGAGGCCGAGGACGACTACTACGCCGCGAATCCCCCGCAGCCCGACATCGTCGTCGAGGTCCGCTAGGCGCGGTCGGATGCGGACTTCGATGCGGCGAGCGCCTTCAGTTGCCGAGCGGCGATGATGCCGCGCTGCCCGTCCGCGTTCTGGATGCCCATGGCCGCGATCGTGGTGCCGTCGGACAGGTCGATCGTCGCCCACGGCGCACCTCGCCGCATCGACACCGACAGGATCTGCGCCCACTCGAACTCACGCTTGCGGTAGCCGTTGACCACCACCAGACGATCCTCGGTCGCGCTGATCCGGCACCGCATCAGCGCGAACCAGACCCCGAAGGCCAACAGGCCGAGGAATATCAGTGTGCCGATCTCCAGCCCGCTGAACTGCGCACGCACCTTGGGACTGAACCCGAACCAGGCCGCGAAGACCACGATCACCAACGCGAGGCCGGTCACACCACCCACCACACGCACCCCCAGCGGTCGCCAGGTGTGCGGCAGCGCGATCAGGTGGTCGTGGGCGTCCTCGGCTGGTGTGGTCATAGCCGGCAGGCGTGGATGTCGGTCATGAGGATGCCGCGCGCACCGATGCCGTAGAGGTCGTCCATCAGCTTGTTGGCACCAAGCCTCGGCACCATCGATCGGACCGCGACCCATCCTTCGCGATGCAGCGGAGACACCGTCGGGCTCTCGATGCCGGGCGTCAGGGCCACGGCCTGGTCGACGAACGTCAACGGGATGTCGTAGTCCATCATCACGTAGCTGCGCGCCACCAGGACACCGTCGATACGGCGCTTGAAGATCTCGAAGCCCTCCGGCTCGGCCTCGCTCTGACGACGGATGAGGACCGCCTCGGACTCCATGATCACGTCGCCGACGATCTCGAGCCCTGCCTGACGCAGCGTGGTGCCGGTCTCGACCACGTCCGCGATGACGTCCGCGACGCCGAGACGGATGCTGGTCTCCACGGCACCGTCGAGGCGCAGCACCTCGGCATCGATGCCGTGCTCGTCGAGGTACTGCCGCACCACGCCGACGTACGAGGTGGCGATCCGCTTGCCGGCAAGGTCGCCGAGCGTGCTCAGCGTCCCCGGGAACGCCGCGAAGCGGAACTTGGACCGCCCGAACCCGAGCGAGACGACCTCGTCGGCGTGTGCGCCGGAGTCGAGGAGCAGGTCGCGCCCGGTGATGCCGATGTCCAGCGTGCCGGAGCCGACATACAGGGCGATGTCGCGGGGACGGAGGTAGAAGAACTCGACGCCGTTGTCGGGGTCGACGACGGTGAGTTCCTTGGAGTCGGTGCGCTGGCGGTAGCCCGCCTCGCGCATCAGGTCGGTTGCTGCCTGCGAGAGCGAGCCCTTGTTGGGGATCGCGATCCGCAGCATGTCGGCTTGTGCCATGAGAGGAGTCCTTAGAGGTGTGCCCTAGAGGTGGGCATAGACGTCATCGAGCGAGATTCCGGCGGCGAGCATCAGCACCTGCGCGTGGTACAGCAGCTGACTGATCTCCTCGGCCGCCCGCTCATGGCCCTCGTGCTCGGCCGCCATCCAGGACTCGGCCGCCTCCTCGACCAGCTTCTTGCCGATCTGGTGGACGCCGGCATCGACTGCCGCCACCGTGCCGGAACCTTCGGGTCGAGTCGCAACCTTGTGGTTGAGCTCGGCCCAGAGTTCCTCGAACGTCTTCACGGGGCCTAAGACTAAGGGGTCAGCGCGACCGAATATCAGCCAGCGTCTTGGCCGTGAGAAGAGCGGCGCTGGTGGCCTCGTCGCCCTTGTCCTCGTGGCTGCCGGGCAGACCCGCGCGATCCAGTGCCTGCTCGTCGTTGTCGCAGGTGAGCAGGCCGAAGCCGATCGGCACTCCGGTGTCGAGCGCGACGCGCGTCAGACCGTCGGTGGCGGCAGCGCTGACGTACTCGAAGTGGGGCGTTCCGCCCCGGATGATCACGCCGAGTGCGATGACCGCGTCGAAGCCCGCCTTAGCCAACTCCTGGGCCGCGATCGGCAGTTCGAAGGAGCCCGGCACCCGCACCACGGTGGCGTCGGTGACGCCAAACCGCTTGAGCGAACGCTCCGTGCCGCCGAGGAGGCCGTCCATGACCTCGGTGTGCCAGCTGGCCGCTACCACGGCGACCTTGAGGTCGCTGCAGTCGATGGCCTCGGTGGTGGGTGCGCCTTCGCCGCTCACTGGGCATCTCCCGTCGCCTCGAGGGCAGCAAAGGGCACGGCATCCAGGTTCGGCAGCGCATGCCCGAGGCGATCCCGCTTGGTGCGCAGGTAAGCGAGGTTGTGCTCGTTGGGCTCCAGAGCCAGGCCGATCAGCTCGCTCACCTCGATCCCGTACCGACCGAGCTCCTCGGCCTTGTCCGGGTTGTTGGTCAGCAGGCGCACCCGCTCGACGCCCAGGTCGCGCAGGATCTGCGAGGCCGCGGCGTAGTGCCGCGAGTCGGCGGGCAGGCCGAGCTCCAGGTTGGCATCGACGGTGTCGCGCCCTTGGTCCTGCAGGGCATAGGCCTTGAGCTTGGAGAGCAGACCGATCCCTCGGCCCTCGTGCCCGCGCAGGTAGACGATCACGCCTCGGCCCTCGGCCTGCACCAGACGCATCGCCTCGTTGAGCTGCGGGCCGCAGTCACACCGCTGTGAACCGAAGGCGTCACCGGTGAGGCACTCCGAGTGCACGCGGGTCAGCACCGGCTCGCCGTTCGCCAGGTCTGCCGGGTCTCCGACGATCAGTGCGACCTGCTCGCCGCCCTCGACGGTCTCCTCGTAGCCGACCGCGGTGAACATGCCCGCAGCCGTCGGGAGGTTCGTGGTCGCCGCGCGTTGCAGGTTCATCTCGGTGCGGCGACGGTGCTCGACCATCTGCTCGATCGAGATCATCAGCAAGCCGTGCTCGTCGGCGAACGCGCGCAGCTCGGGGCCGCGCTTCATGGTGCCGTCGTCGTTGACGATCTCGACCAGAACACCCGCGGGCGTCAGGCCCGCCATCTTGGCGAGGTCGACGGCAGCCTCGGTGTGACCGCGACGGACGAGCACGCCGCCCTCGCGATACCGCAGCGGGAACACGTGACCCGGTCGCGTGAGCTCCCACGGCTCGGTCGCCGAGTCGGCGAGCACCCGCGCGGTGTGCGCGCGGTCGGCCGCCGAGATGCCGGTGGAGACGCCGTCACGGGCGTCGACCGAGATCGTGTAGGCGGTCCGCAATTTGTCGCGGTTGTGCGGCGTCATCAGCGGGATCTCGAGCCGGTCGAGCATGTCGGCCGGCATCGGGACGCAGATCACGCCGCTGGAGTGGCGGATGGTGAAAGCCATCAGCTCGGGCGTCGCCTTCGAGGCGGCGAAGATCAGGTCGCCCTCGTTCTCGCGATCCTCGTCGTCGACGACGACGACGGCCTTACCAGCGGCGATCGCGGCGATCGCGTCCTCGACGGGGTCCAGGCGGACTCCCTCGTGCTGAGTGCTCATCGGTGTCCCACCATCTTCTCGACGGATTGGGCGATGACGTCGGACTCGAGATTGACCACGTCACCCGGTTGCTTGAAGCCGAGCGTCGTCCGCGCGAGCGTCTCGGGGATGAGGCTGACCGTGAACGCGCCATCGGCAACGTCCACGACAGTCAGAGAAATTCCGTCCACCGTGATCGA
>JBQCDC010000058.1:0-2559 GCA_051961575.1 Marmoricola sp. | reverse complement strand
AGGCCGACGGCTCTGGACACGATTCCTCGGATGCCGTCGCGGCTGAGATCGTCACCGCCGGCGAACCCGACCACGCCGTCAATCCGAACGCGCACGCCGATGCCGATGCTCTCGTTCGTGTACGCCCCGGTGAGTGCGCCCGTCTCGACGACGAGCCGCTCACCGATCGTGCGCACCACTCGGGCGTCCGCATAGTCCGCACCTGCGGCCAAGGCGGCCTCGATCGCAGAGCGGCCCAGATCAATTTCGGACGAGGTCATGCATTTTCTCCAACGATTGGATAATATGTCCAAGTGCAGCATAGAGCCCCGGCGCCGGACCTGGTGATACGCGACGCGATGCTCCTGCCCCCACCCGATCATCGAGGATCAGCCATCCGTGGCGCCTTGGCCGTGCGCGACGGAAAGATCGCCGCGATCGGTGGCGAGGAGGTCGTAGCGCTCGTAGGCCCCGAGACCCGCGTGCTCGATGCCGACGGCGGACTGTTGACCCCCGGACTCGATGACGCGCATAGCCATGTCATGGCAGGCGGTGTCTGGATGAGCCTGCTCGGCTTGTCCGAAGCCACCGACCTCGCCGATCTACATCGGTTGATCTCCGCCTATGCGGCTGAGCGTTCGGATGAGCCCTGGGTGATCGGCGGGGGCTGGACGTATTCGATGGTTCCCGGAGGTCTTCCGACCAAGGAGCAGCTGGATGCGATCGTTCCGGATCGCCCGGCCATCATGATCAACTCCGACGGGCACACGAGTTGGGTCAACTCGATCGCTCTTCGGATCGCGGGCATTGACCGGAACACTCCGGATCCGCCCAACGGACAGATCCAACGAGATGAACGCACCGGTGAGCCCACGGGCGCCCTGCTCGAGCGGGCGACCTCCCTGATCCATGCGGTTCTCCCCGAGCGCGGCGTCGAGGACTACGAGGCCGACCTTCATCGCGCGATGCCAGCCCTGCTCGCTGCCGGGTTCACCGCAGTCCAGGATCCCCGCACCTACGCCTACGAGGTACCCGGATGGACAAGGGTGCGCGATCGCGGCGATCTCCGCTTGCGCTCGCGGCTCGCCCTCATGCTGGAGCCCGGTCAGACCATGGCTGCCTGGCGAGCGACGCTCGACGAGCACGAGGAACTGCTCGCCGGATTCCGCGACGACGACTGGCTCGACGGCGGGATCCTCAAATGCTTCGTCGACGGCGTCGTGGAGACGGGCACCGCGGCCATGCTCGAGCCCTACGCCGCTGGTGAGATGGCCGGAGGGATCGGGCGTGCCGCCTTCGAGCCGGACGAATTGACGGAGATGGTGGTCGAGGCCGACCGGCGCGGGTGGCAGGTCCAAGCGCACGCGATCGGCGATCGAGCCGTTCGGATGGCGCTGGATGCCTTCGCGGCCGCGGCCGATCGCAATGGCCTGTGGTCAGGTGGCCAGATCAGGGGAGGTGCGGTCCGCGAGCGACGACACCGCCTCGAGCACATCGAGGTGATCGCGGCCGAGGACGTGCGACGTATGGCGGACCTCGGCGTGGTCGCCAGCATCCAGCCCCTGCACGCGTGTCATGAGCCCAACCGGGTCGCATCCTGGGTCGAGCTGCTCGGAGCCGAGCGGACTGCGTGGACCTGGCCGATGGCCCAGGTGCTGGCTGCGGGTGGCACCGTCGCTCTCGGCTCCGACTGGCCCGTCGTCGACTTCGACCCACGAACGACACTGCGAGCGGCGGTGACGACGTCGAACTACGTCGGCTCCGAGTCCGACTCCGGCCCCAATGCGCTCACCATGCGCCAGGCGTTGACCGCCTACACCCACGGCTCGGCGGTGGCCGCTTACGCGGATCACCGGCGCGGCGTTCTCGCCCTCGGCAAGGACGCCGACCTCACTCTGTTCGACCGCAATCTTCTTTCCATCGACGAGGATCAACTCGCGGACGTGCGCGTGCGCGCGACCATCGTCGGCGGAGAGATCGCCCATTCCCTCGACCCTGAAGGTGACCAACTCCATGACTGACTCCTACGACATCCTCATCCGCGGCGGTCGTGTCGTCGATCCGACGCATGATCTCGACGGTGTCGTCGATGTGGCGATCGCCGGTGGCGAAGTTGTCGCCGTCGGCACCGACCTCTCCGGCTCCGCGGATCGGGTCGTCGATGCGACCGGCTCGCTCGTGCTGCCGGGCTTGGTCGATCTGCATGTCCACATCGCCTCCCATGTCGCACCGGGTGCCGCGCACAAGATGCTGGCGCGGGCGGGCGTGACGACGGCTCTCGATCTTTCGGGCCCTGCCGCGAGCGTGGTCGAGGAGGGTGCGCGCTCGGGAGTGGGGCTGCAGGTCGCCGTCGTCGAGCAGGTCAAGCCGGAGGTGCACATGCCGCGCAACCCGACGCGCGCGCAGATCCGAGCAGCCTTCGACAAGATCCTGGCGTCCGGTGGGATCGGGGTGAAGCTGCATGTGGACAAGGGCTGGGATGCGGAGGCGACCGGCCGGATCATCGACGAGGCCAACGATCACGGCGTGTGGGTGGCCAGCCACTGCGGGACCACCAGCGCAGGGAGCGATATCGAGGGT
>JBQCDC010000057.1:0-2548 GCA_051961575.1 Marmoricola sp. | reverse complement strand
CGACCCCTCGCAGTTCGCCGCCGACGACCGCGGTCGCAAGGCTCAGGACTGGGGTTACCAGGGGATCATCGCCTACTCCAAGGTCTGCACCCACGTCGGCTGTGCCGTGGGTCTCTACGAGCAGCAGACGCACCACCTGCTCTGCCCGTGCCACCAGTCGACCTTCGATGCCACAAGGGACATGGACGTGATCTTCGGCCCGGCCAAGCGACCGCTGCCGCAGCTGAAGATCACCGTCGACGCCTCCGGGTATCTCGTCGCAACCCAAGGCTTCACCGAACCGGTGGGCCCGAGTTTCTGGGAGCGCAAGGAGTTCGTCAACGGATGAGCGCGTGAACCCTCGCAGCGCTGAGGCGCTGCGCGAGCACGACGAGGTTGCCGAAGCCGCGCCGAGTGGAGGCATGAAGGCGGCCGGCGGCTTCGCCGGCTGGCTGGACAACCGCACCGGCGGCGCGGGCTTCGTTGCCTTCCTGCTGAAGAAGGTCTTCCCGGACCACTGGACCTTCATGCTCGGCGAGATCGCGATGTACTCGATGATCATCTGCCTGCTCACCGGCGTGTTCCTGACGTTCTGGTTCGTCCCCAGTGCGGGTCAGGTGGTCTATGACGGCTCCTACCTGCCGCTCCAAGGCATCACGATGTCGGAGGCCTACCGGTCGACGGTCGACATCTCCTTCGATGTCCGAGGCGGGCTGCTGATCCGGCAGATCCACCACTGGGCGGCCCTGCTCTTCATCGTCGCCATCACCGTGCACATGCTGCGGGTGTTCTTCACCGGCGCGTTCCGCAAGCCGCGTGAGATCAACTGGGTGATCGGCACCATCTTGTCGATGCTGGCGCTGATCGAGGGGTTCGCCGGCTACTCGCTTCCGGACGACCTGCTCTCCGGGGCCGGCCTCCGCGCGGCCGAGGGGTTCATGCAGTCGATACCGATCGTGGGCAGCTACATCGCCTACATCGCCTTCGGCGGACCGTTCCCCGGCGAGGCGATCATCCCGCTGCTCTTCTCCCTCCACATCCTGCTGCTGCCGGCGATCCTCGTCGGGCTGTTCACGGCCCATATCGTGCTCGTCTTCGTCCACAAGCACACGCAGTATCCCGGACCGGGCCGCACGAACATGAACGTGGTGGGCTACCCCTTCATGCCGGTCTACATCGCCAAGGCCGGGGGCTTCTTCTTCCTGGTCTTCGGCGTCGTGGCTCTGATCTCGGCGTTGGTGACCATCAACCCGATCTGGGCCTACGGGCCTTATGACCCGTCGCCGATCACGGCAGGTTCTCAACCCGACTGGTACATGGGCTTTGCCGACGGCGCGCTGCGACTCCTGCCCGGGTTCCTCGAGTTCGACGCGCTCGGCCGAACGTGGAGCTTCAACGTCTTCCTCGGGGCCATCGCGCTGATCCCGGTGCTCTTCACGATCCAGGGGGTGTACCCGTTCCTCGAGGCCTGGGTGACCGGAGACAAGCGGGAGCACCACCTCCTCGACCGCCCGCGCAACGCCCCGGTTCGTACTGGTCTCGGCGTCATGGCGCTGAGCTTCTACCTCTGCCTCTTCATCGCGGCCGGCAACGACATCATCGCCATCAAGATGCACCTGTCGATCAACGACATCACCAACACCCTGAGGTTGGCGTGCTTCGTGGTGCCTCCACTGGCGTTCTGGGTGACCAAGCGGATCTGCCTGAGCCTCCAGCGTCACGACCGCGACAAGGTCCTGCACGGGCGCGAGAGCGGCACCATCATCCGCACCGCGGAGGGCCGGTTCTTCGAGAAGCACGAGCCGCTGGACGCCTACGAGCGCTGGCCGCTGGTGCAGCAGGAGGTCCTCGAACCGCTGGTGCTCGGCTCGCAGACCGACGCGAACGGCGTCGCCGCCAAGCATGCTCGCTCGGAGCGGATCCGCGCCCGGCTGTCGCACTTCTACTTCAAGGACCGGGTCGCGCCAGTGACCCCGGCCGAGCTGGCGGCCGCGCATGCCCACGGCGAGCACGAGGCGATCACGCCAGCGCCGGAGACGTCGATGTCGGTCGAAGGGCCTCCCGAGACCCAGGGTCTCGCGTCGCCCACCTCTGAGCGCGAGGTCGTCAAGCGCGCCCCCGAGAAAGATCTGTAGCTCACCCACGAAGTTCTCCCCGACGAGCCCGGTTCCTCATCGTCACCCACTGTGGTGACGTGTGCCCGAAATCGACACCGACGCATACCGGCGCGTTCGGCAGGTAGGTGTCGAGCGCGCGGAGGACCGCCTCCTCCTGCTCGGCCCGATAACGGCGCCGCTCTTCGTCGGAGGGTCCGCGCAGCCCGGTCTGGGAGTTGGACATATCACTGGCCCGCGCGCCCGCGCCACGACGACCGCGGCGAACTGTTCGAGCAGTCCTCGTTCCCCATGTTGCGCAGCGTCCGGAAGACCTCAACGGCCGACGGCCGCTCCTCTGAGGTCTCGAGGAGCAGCACGGCTCCCTCGTATGCGTCCTTCGGCAGCACCCAGCGACCCACGGCCAACACCCAGCCGAGGATCTCGAGGTTCCCGCCCCACGTGGGCCCGGTGAC
>JBQCDC010000056.1:0-7346 GCA_051961575.1 Marmoricola sp. | reverse complement strand
AACATCGGTCAGTACGACGAGCCCGACATCGACTCGGTGCCCGGTCGCGCCGGTGCCTACGGCGCCGAGATCGCCCGGCTCGTCGACTGCCGCACCGCCCTGGTCGAGGAGGGCCTCGCGGCCCTGACCTGCGGCGCCTTCCACATCCGCAGCGGCGGCCGCGCCTACTTCAACACCACCCCGCTCGGTCGTGCGGTCACCGGCACCCTGCTCGTCCAGGCGATGCTCGCCGACGACGTCCAGATCTGGGGCGACGGCTCGACGTACAAGGGCAACGACATCGAGCGGTTCTACCGCTACGGGCTGCTCGCGAACCCGAACCTGCGCATCTACAAGCCCTGGCTCGACGCCGACTTCGTCACCGAGCTCGGTGGCCGCAAGGAGATGTCGGAGTGGCTGGCCGCCCACGACTTGCCGTACCGCGACAGCACGGAGAAGGCCTACTCCACCGACGCGAACATCTGGGGCGCGACCCACGAGGCCAAGACGCTCGAGCACCTCGACGTGAGCCTCGAGACCGTCGAGCCCATCATGGGCGTTAAGCACTGGGACCCCTCGGTGCAGATCGATGCCGAGGACGTCACTGTCGGCTTCGTCCAGGGTCGCCCGGTCTCGATCAACGGTGTCGCCTATGAGAGCGCGGTGGCGCTCGTGCTCGAGGCGAACGCGATCGGCGGACGGCACGGACTCGGTATGTCCGACCAGATCGAGAACCGCATCATCGAGGCCAAGAGCCGCGGCATCTACGAGGCGCCGGGCATGGCTCTGCTGCACGCCGCCTACGAGCGCCTCGTCAACGCGATCCACAACGAGGACACGCTCGCGGCCTATCACAACGAGGGCCGCAAGCTCGGACGCCTGATGTACGAGGGCCGTTGGCTCGACCCGCAGGCTCTGATGCTCCGCGAGTCGTTGCAGCGTTGGGTGGGTTCCGCCGTCACCGGCGAGGTCACCCTGCGTCTGCGTCGCGGTGAGGACTACTCGATCCTCAACACCTCCGGCCCAGCGTTCAGCTACCACCCGGACAAGCTCTCCATGGAGCGGACCGAGGACGCTGCCTTCGGTCCCACCGACCGCATCGGCCAGCTGACCATGCGCAACCTCGACATCGCCGACAGCCGCTCCAAGCTCGAGATCTACTCGGCCATCGGGATGATCGGCTCCGATCACGCGGCACTCATCGGTGCGCTGCCCGCGGGCGGCGCCGAGGCCATCGCCACCGGACAGGCTCAGAGCGACGAGGCCGAGGCGCTCGATCGTGCGGCCATGGAGGCCGGCACCGACTAGGCCTAGCGCCACGCACCTCGGATGGCAAGAGCCACCAGGGTTTCCTTGGCGTGCCACTGAGCGCTAACGTCGAAAAAGCGGGGCCGTACGGGGGACTACTCCGGAGGTGGACGTTGTCGACGGACGTTGAAGCCACGAGCCGACCGGCTGACGGTGGCAAGAGCAAGGTAGAACTCGCGCGCAACATCGGCCTGATCGGCCTGTTGTGGGCGTCGATGGGCTCGATCATCGGGTCCGGCTGGTTGTTCGGGGCCGACAAGGGCCTCTACAACGCAGGCCCAGCGGTCCTGATCTCCTGGGGCATCGGTGGCGTCTGCGTGCTGATCCTGGCCCTGGTGCACGCCGAGCTCGGTGCAATGTTTCCGCTGTCGGGTGGGTCCGCCCGATTCCCCCACTACGCCTTCGGCGGTATCGCCGGTGCGGGCTTCGGCTGGTTCTCGTGGCTGCAGGCGGTGACGGTCGCGCCGGTCGAGGTGTCGGCTGCGATCCTGTACGCGACGCACTACAGCTGGGCAAAGGGGTGGTTGCACCCCGACCAGACGCTGACCCACAGCGGACTGGTGGTCGCGGTCATCGCCATGGCCGTCATCTCGGCGGTGAACTTCCTCGGAGTCCGAGCGCTGGCGCACACGAACAGCGCGATGACCTGGTGGAAGGTCGGCGTCCCCCTGGCCACGATCCTGGTCGTTGCGATCGCTGGTGCCGGCGGCATGCACGGCTCCAACTTCCACGCGGCCGACGGCTTCAATCCCTACGGTCTGAAGGGGATCCTGCTCGCCATCCCGGTGAGCGGCATCGTGTTCGCCTACCTCGGATTCGAGCAGGCCGACCAGCTCGCTGGTGAGTCGAAGAATCCGAAGCGCGACATCCCGGTCGCCGTGATCGGTTCGATCGTGCTCGGCATGATCATCTACATCCTGCTTCAACTCGTGTTCCTGTTGGCTCTGCCGAGCAATGCGATCGGGCACAAGTGGTGCGACGGCAGTCCGAACAATGTGGCCGGATGTCTCCCAGCGCAGCTCGCGAATGGGCAAGCGAATCCGGCGGTCGCGCATCTCTTCAGTGCCTTCAGCGGGCCGTGGGCGCAACTGGCGGCGCTGGTCAGCCTGGGTTGGCTCGCGACGATCCTCTACATCGACGCGGTGGTGTCGCCCGCGGGCACCGGTCTGATCTACACGGCCGCCAGCTCCCGGGTGTCCTACGGCCTCGCTCGTAACGAGTACTTCCACTCGTCGTTCGCATGGCTGACCAAGTCGAAGGTGCCGTGGACCGGCGTGATCCTTGCCTTCATCGCCGGATGTGTCTGCTTCCTGCCGTTCCCGAGTTGGCAGTCTCTGATCGGGCTGATCACCAGTGCGTCGGTGCTGATGTACGCCGGAGCACCGTTGTCCTTCGGGGCGTTCCGCAGACGCCTTCCCGATGCCGACCGCCCCTACCGGCTCCCGCTGGGGTCGTTCTTCTCGCCGATCGCGTTCGTGGTGGCCAGCTGGATCATCATGTGGTCCGGTTGGACGACCGCGTGGAAGCTCGGAATCCTCATCGTGCTGGGCTGTCTGCTGATCTTCAACCGCGAGATGCGCCCCGAGCGGATGAACCTCAAGGCGGCGGGATGGCTACCCGTCTACCTCATCGGGATGGGGGCCATCACCTACTGGTCCACCTTCGGCGGATCACCGGCCAAGCACGTGATGGGTCTATGGACCTCACTCGGCGTGTGCGCTGTCTTCGCTCTGGTCATCTACTACTGGGCGATCATGGTGGCGCTGCCCAAGGAGGTCATCATGCAGATGATCGACGAGGTCGTCGTGCCCGAGGCCGAAGAGGTCGAGAGCGTCGGAACGGTGGTGACTAGCCCCTCGACCGCCTAGTGCGGCACGGTGAGGGTCGCGACGTCCATTCCGCAGGTCTCGGTGTCGGCGCTGCTCAAAGGCATGGAGCCCATGGTGGAGTCGGCGAGCCCGCAGATCGGGCGGCTGCGCGCGCCGAGCACCACGAAGCTGTCGGTCATCGAGCCGCCCTTGGCCGTGAATGTCGCCTGTGCGCCGGCGGCCAGTGTGCGTGCGCTCTGCCCGCTGCAGTTCTGACCTGGGCAGTAGACCACTCGGACCGTTTTGCCGAGGTCGTTGATCAGGTTCACCGGTCCGGCGGCAGTGAGATCGGAGGGACCGCTGCTTGAAGATGCGGAGCCTCCGGAGAACATGCCCGAACCGGTGATGGACATCGTCGCCGTGTGGGTGCTGATGTTCGCGTCCACCGCCGCAAGGATCCCCGCGCAGACGAGGGCGATTCCGGCGATGACCAGGCGGTTGACCTTCTGCGCGCCTGTCTGTGGTCGAAGTCGCCAGAGCCAGTGTGCGGTGACGACGAGCAGAATCGCGAGTAGCAGAGTCTGAACCCCGACGCCGATCCACAGGTCCGTGGTCGAGGAGCCGAAGGTGCAGCCGTCCTGGGAGCACGACGTGAAGCCCACCCCTGGCTGCGACTCGATGAGCGGCCACAGGATCAGGTCGACGGCCATCATGCTCAGCAGCAGCGCGGCCGACATGACTCCGTCGATCCAGGCACGCCACATTCCGCCGAGGATGCTGAGCACCAGAACCCCGACGGCCGCCGGCACCTGCACCAGAAAGAGCAACACCATGACGGGTGCTGCCACGACCGTCGACGCTGAATGCGCGCTCTGCAAGATCAGTATCAGGCCCATCGCCGCCATGACGCCGAGCACCGCGAACCACACGCACGCGAGCGCTGCAGCGATCAGGCGCGGGTTGTAGTCGGCACGTGTGGCCTGTGCCTCGGCTGTGATTTCGTCCCCGTTTGTCATGGTCGGATACTGCCGACCCCGAGCGGTCACCGCAATGACCTGAGGCTGACAGCGCGTCGCCGTCACGATTGAATAGCCAGCGTGAGCCCGACGGCGACGCAGGCGGCGTGGTCGAGGATCGCGGCCGCTGCCGTCGATCCGCAGTCGCGCCTGCGTCTCCTCGATGAGATCTATGCACTGCCCGGCGAGGGTGCGCGCAGCCAGCTGCCCTATCGGCGGGCCGTCGCTGCCTTCATGCGCTGGCAGGTCGACCGCGGCCTGCTGAATCCGGCGGATGCTGCGGTGCCAGGCAGCCCTTGGTGGTGCGAGCTCAATTCTGCGCTCCTGCGTGACACCTACGAAGCCACGCTTCTTGCCGACCACCCCGCCGGCGAGCCATCGACGCGAGGCGCGGCGGCCGCGGTGGACTTCATGCGGAGGCCGTCCGCGAGCCGTTGGTACCACGCGCACAACCTGACGATCGTGGATGCGTATCTCGACCACGCCGACCTCGCGAACTCCGAGGACCGCATCGAGCGCTTCTTCATGAACCTCGTGCTGATCCGCGTCCTGTACGCGCACGCGTTGGTTTCGGCGCCGCGGCTGTCGCTGAGCTGGCTCGCTCCGGTCGCGCCACTGCTCGGCGACCCCCGCCTCGGCTGGACGGCGATCTTCCTGTCGCTCTCGCGCGTCCTTCCTGACCGTTATCCGTTGGGCGACGACATCGAACGGGTCGTCTCGCTCGAGGGCAGCTTCGGACACCTGCTCGACGTGGGCGTCATCCAGCCGCGTGTCTCGGCGCTCTACGAGTGGGCCGCCGAGGACCTGGACACACCGGAGCTGATGGGCTTTCTGAAGGGCGGAATCCCTGCCTATGCGTGGGATCCGGACGATGTCGAAGCATGGACTCCGAAGCCCTCGCTCTGGGCGAAGGCGGCGCGCGCGGCGCTGCGCTAGCGACGCGTGGCGATCACGGCGGAGGCGTCCGGCGCCACCATCACCTCGACCGCGGTGAAGCGCTCATCGCTCAGCCAGGTCTCGCGCAGCACGTCGACGCGACCGCCCGAGATCGGCGGCCAGGACTCGCAGGGTGTGAAGTCGTCCAGCACCACGATGCCGCCGGGCTCGACGAGGTCCGCCACGGCGTCGACGCCGGCGTGCTCGGGGGAGGAGGCGTCGAGGAAGAGCAGCGAGTACGGACCCTTGTGCAGCAGCGTCGACCAGTCCGCGGCGAGCACCTCGACCTGCGGGTCGTCGGCGAAGATCTCCTGCGCGGCCTCGGCCAGCCGCTCGTCGCGCTCGGCGGTCAGGATCGAGACGCCGGGCTGCGCACCCGAGCGCAGCCATGCGGTGCCCACGCCACAGCCCGTGCCGAACTCCGCCATGGTTCCGCCGCGGGTGGCCGCGAGCGTGGCCAGCAGGCGGCCAGTCTCGTTGCGGCAGAACGACACGTAGCCCGCGCGTCGGGAAAGGTCGAAGGCGCGCGACACCAACTCAGGCAACTCTGGGGGCGCGCTCATGTATCCAGTGTTACGAGTCAGCCGAGCAGTGTTACGCTCGTCCCACCATGCGGCAGATTCTCGTAGTCCTGCGCCGCGGCGGGGCCTGATAAAGCAAGGCCACCCTGCCGCGGTGTTTGGCGTTCTCCGCCCGCGGCTTTGCGAACCGGTTCAATCCATCGCAAGGAATCCAGAAATGAACGCCACAGCTACAGCCCCCACCTTTGACGATCGGCTGCTCATCGCTGCCGAATGGGGTCCAGCACGCCGCGACCTAGCCCGCGACGCCGCTGACGCGACCACGCTTGAGCAGCGAGACGCTGCGCTGGCCTGGTCCGAAGACAACTAACCTCAGGTCACATGTCTGCAGCGACCGTGAACACCTACAAGCTCGCCGTCATCCCCGGCGACGGCATCGGGACCGAGGTGACGGCCGAGGCGCTCAAGGTGCTGGAGGCGACCGCGCCCCTGCACGGCATCGCCTTCGAGCAGACCCGCTACGACCTGGGTGCTGAGCGCTATCTCGCCACCGGCGAGGTGCTCCCCGACAGCGTCCTCGGCGAGATCCGCCACCACGACGCGATCCTGCTCGGCGCCGTCGGCGGCAAGCCCAACGACCCGAACCTGCCGCCCGGCATCCTCGAGCGCGGCTTGCTGCTCAAGCTGCGCTTCGCGCTCGACCACTACGTGAACCTGCGTCCGTCGCGGATCTACCCGGGTGCGGTCTCGCCCCTCTCGAACCCTGGCGAGGTCGACTTCGTCGTTGTCCGCGAGGGCACTGAGGGCCCGTACACCGGCAACGGCGGCGCGCTGCGTGTCGGCACCCCCGCCGAGGTCGCGACCGAGGTCTCGGTCAACACCGCCTTCGGCGTCGAGCGCGTGGTCCGCGATGCCTTCAACCGCGCCCAGAGGCGTCCGCGCAAGAGGCTGACCTTGGTGCACAAGACGAACGTGCTCGTGAATGCAGGCTCGGTGTGGTGGCGCCTCTTCGAGTCGGTCGGCGCGGAGTACCCCGACGTCGAGACCGACTACATGCACATCGACGCCGCCATGATCCACATGACGACGAACCCGTCGCGCTTCGACGTGATCGTCACCGACAACCTCTTCGGCGACATCATCACGGACCTGGCAGCCGCAGTGACCGGTGGCATCGGGCTCGCCGCTTCCGGCAACGTGAACCCCGATCGCACCACGCCGTCGATGTTCGAGCCGGTGCACGGCTCGGCTCCCGATATCGCGGGTCAGCAGATCGCAGACCCCATCGCCGCGATCCTCTCGGGTGCGCTGCTGCTCGACCACCTCGGCCACGAAGAGGCCGCTCAGGTCATCGAGGACGCGGTCATCGCCGAGCTCGCCGATCGAGTACCCGGCGCGGCGCAGAAGACCGCCGAGGTCGGCGACGCTGTAGCCGCGCGCATCACCAAGTAGCGCGCGTCCCTTGGGACGCGCGGCCCGCCAACGACAGGTAGCGTGAATCCCATGACCACCAGCAAGACCTCGATCAGCATCACCCGCTCCGAGAACCCTCGCAGCGACGCCGAGCTGGCAGCCATCCTGGCCGACCCAGGCTTCGGACTGCACTTCACCGATCACATGTTCACGGCCGAGTGGACGCCCGAGAAGGGTTGGCACGACGCGCGCATCACGCCGTACGGTCCGCTGACCCTGGATCCGGCGACGGCCGTCCTGCACTACGCGCAGGAGGTCTTCGAAGGGCTGAAGGCCTATCGCCGCGACGACGGGTCGGTCTGGAC
>JBQCDC010000055.1:0-10856 GCA_051961575.1 Marmoricola sp. | reverse complement strand
CCCCGCCCCCCCCCCCGCCCTCTCGTGTTTCCCGTTTTTGTTTGGCTTTGGTGGGGGGGGGTGCGCGGGGGGGGGGGGGTGGGGCCCGGGGGGCGGGCCGCGGCCCGCCCCCCCCCCCCCCCCCCCCCCCCCCACGACCGTGACGATCAGTAACCCGACGCGCAGCCGCCCGGCAGGGCCGAGCCCGTACCGGTCGAGTAGGACAAGGTGCCGAAGCCGAACTTGTGGATGATGGCCGCGGCGCTCGAGGAGTTGAGCTGGCCCGTGCCACCACCGGTCAGGATCGACACCAGGGCCGACTGCTTCGCGGTACCGGCGGAGACGAACGACGCCGGAACCACGTTGTAGGTGTCGCGGTCGAAGTTGCCGACACCCGAGGTCGGGACGGTGTTGAAGTTGCCCGAGAGGTCGGTCGAGCCGAACAGCGCACCCTGAGCGGCGGTGCTGCCCGAGCCGGTGACCGCGGCCTGGCCGTTGATGCTGGCGATGGCCATCTTGGAGTTGTCGAGCGTGTTGGTCGCCGCACCCTGCTGCTGCGAGATCCACTGAGCGGCCGAGAACGGGATGATCGTGCCGGGGTTCTGCAGCGGGCGACCGCTGTTCTCCTCGTATGGGGCACCCGTTCCGGTCACCGCGCCGGCGGCGTCGGAGACGTAGGCGGCGTTGGCGCCGACCGTGTTGCTGATGCCGGCCGCACCCGCGAAGAACTTGCGGGTACCCGAGTTGCCCTGCGGCAGGGTCGGGAACACCTGGAGACCGTCGAGGAAGACCTTGGCGGTCGCGTCGGTGGTCGCGGGGTTCTCAGCCGTGCCGGAGGCGGTGGTGAAGGTGACCCGGCCGTCGGCGCTGGCGTTGCCCGTGTAGAGAGCCGTGATGTCCGCGGTGGTGAGGTTCAGCGTGGTCGGGAGGCCGCTGGTGGCGGTGCCGACAGGCTGGGTGTTGAAGCCGATCGAGACGGCGTCACGAGCGAACGGCAGGTAGTTGAGCACCGTGCCGGCCGCGGGGCCGCTCGACGAGCGCGAGAAGTCGACTTCCTGGTTGGTCAGGTTCACGTTCGACGCGGCACCGTTGAGGCTCATGAGGTGCGACGGGTCACCGGCCGTGTCCCAGGTCGCGCAGACGGCCTTGGCGCCGTCGCCCGAACCGTTCGGACGGCTGAACCATGCACCGGCGGACTTGGTGTGGATCGTGTTGTACGCGACACCGGCGCTGGTGGCGTCGTACGAGGCGATCGACGGCGCAACCGCGGTCGAGTCGTTGGTCAGGCCGTTCCAGACGTCCTGAATGGTGTCCGAACCGACCGTGGCGTAAGGACGCACCGGGTCGGCGAACGCGGGAACCGCAGTAAGGGCGACCGCAGCGGACGCGGCCACCACGGCCACGCCACGGGTCAGGGTCTTCTTGCTGAAAATCATCGCGGGGGTACCAGATCTCTCTTTATGTCTGTAAGCCGCTCGCGCGCACGAACGGCGTGAACTCCAGCTGTCAGCGCCGGTCAGTTCGTCGACCCGGAACGCCCCCCGATGAGGCGCGCCAGCCACTCCTGGCCGGTGCCTCGGTCAGTTTTTCCGTGCGCTCGATCGGGCTGCCATAGCGCTGCGGGGAACGAAATGCGAACAGCGAGTGAAACTGCCTAGGTCAGTGCTGTTTATTCGTCGTCAGGCGGATGTGAAGTGCCCGCACTGCTAACAACGAGCAAACACCGGCTGGCCGCGGGGGCCTTTGACGGCGCTGATGCGACCACGAAAGATGGGCTCCATGGCCCGCGTTCTCCGCTTCGATCACATCGGAATCACCGTCGCCGACCTCGACGCCGCGACGGCATTCTTCCTCAGCCTCGGCATGGAGATGGAGGGCAGAAGCTTCGTCGAAGGCGACGTCATCGACACCGTGATCGGGATTCCAGGGTCGCGAACGGAGATCGTGATGCTGCACGCGCCTGGCGGCGGCTCCGGAGTGGAGCTGTCGAGCTTCGTCCGACCCGATCCGGTTCCCGGCTCCCCCGCCGCCCCCGCGAACGAGCTCGGGCTGCGCAGCATCGGTCTCGAGGTGGAGGATCTCGAGGCCTGCGTGGCTCGTGTAGCCGCCGATGGCTACGGCCTGGTCGGCGGAATCGGCGAGTACGAGGGCATCTGGCGGATGGCCTACGTGCGCGGTCCGGAGGGCATCATCGTCGCGCTCGCAGAGCGTATGAGCTGAATCCGCTCCCCTATTTGCATCCCTTCGGCCTATCGCCAAGAAGGCCCAGCGGGTCTAGCGTGAAATCTCGTCAAGGCCGGAACTGGGGGCGGCCGGCACGATTTGTAAAACGGGGAGAGAAATCGTGTTCTCTAACAAACGCCGACGCCTTGTCGGAATCCTTCTTGCGATCGCTGTACCAGCCGTCATCGGCGCGATCGCAATGCCAGCCAACGCATTGACCACAGGTGACGAGGTGCCCTGCACCAGCGGACCGAACCTGGTGGCGAACTGCGGGTTCGAGGCGAGCGTCGCGAGCTCCACGTCGCCGATTCCGCACTGGACCCACATATCCGGCGGCGGCGGATTCATCAGCTCGTCGTACCACCACTCGGGCGGGCATTCCTTGGGGCTCCAATCGACAAGTGCGGACGACTTCTACACGCAGACGATCAGCGTCAAGCCGCACACGCAATACGTCGTGGCCGCCTGGATCAACGCGGTGACCAACAGCGGGCCGCCCAGCAACGACTTCACCCTCGCGGCAACGAACATCCAGGGGTCGCCCGATGCCACGACGATCTACTCGAGCTCGAACCTCAGCCAGGGTTGGAGGCCCATCGGGGGTTACGTCACCACGACGAGCGCAACGACGATGACGCTCGTGATCCACGGCGCCAACGGGCCCAACGCGACCTACGTCGATGATGTGCGCGTCCTCCCGCAGCGCTCCGGCTGTGCGGCGATCGCCAACAACCTGGTCCAGGATTGCGGCTTCGAGAACACCTCCTCCGATGATCCATGGGTGGTCGATGTCGACCACGGAATCGGGACCACCACCTACGTCGCCAATGGTGGTTCGCGCTCGCTCTACCTCAACTCGACGAGCTACGACGGGCAGTGGCACCAGGTCCTCCCGGTGCGACCGCACACGAAGTACACGCTGTCCTTCTGGGTCGAGTACGACGTGAACGGGGCAACGTCACCCGTCGATGATCTCCATGTCCGCGTGAGCAACGTGCCGGCATCGTCCGGTGGAGTTCTCGCCATCAACAGCTCGAACATCACCGACAGGTTCTGGGCGCAGGTGACCAAGACCTTCACCACTGGAAACGGAAGCACCGCCACCCTGACGGTCTCAGGTGCGAACGTTCCTGCCTCGACCTACGTGGACGACTTCAGCGTCACAGCGGTGCCGTCTCTCCATGACTCGGCGAGCGGCCGCACCATCACCACGACGTTGCACGGACTCGGTGGTCAGAAGGTCACGCTGCAGAAGCTGGTCAACAAGCGCTGGACCAACGTCCACTCGTGGACGGCTCCGAAGACCGGCTACTCGAAGTCGTTTGCCTTCAAGGTGGGCTCGGGCGGCAGCTACCGCTCGGTCTCGGGATCCGCTCCCGGCTACGGCTCGGCCACGAGCAACACAGTGAGCGTTCACTAGCTCAACGATTCGTGGTCCCGGTCAGCCTCAGCTGGCCGGGACCACTGTCTTACTCGTTCCAGTGCCCCTCGGGCGCTGAGACCCGCGCCTCGTCGGCTTCCTGATCGGTGAGCTGCAGTTGGCTCTGACGCTCGGCTTCGACGCGACGCAACCAGTGGTCGACCTCCTCACGCACGCGCCGTCGATTCCAGCTGAGCACGCCGGCCATCAACTCAGCGACCGGCTTGGCCGCGTCAGCGCCCCGATCGAAGGTCTCGATGGCGATGCGCGTTCGGCGGGCCAGCACGTCGTCGAGGTGTCGAGCGCCCTCGTGCGTGACCGCGTAGACGACCTCCGCCTTCAGGTAGTCCTCGGCTCCGGGGATCGGATCGCCGAGTGCAGGCTTGGCTGCGATGAGATCCAGGACCTCGTCGATCAGGCCGCCGTAGCGCCCGAGCAGATGGTCGATCCGGCCGATCTCCAGGCCCGACGAGCGCGCCAGGCGCACGCGTTGGTTGGTGCGCGTCTCGTAGCGGCTTGCCCCGGCCAGCAGCACGCGCTCGGTGATCGAGGGTCCGACGTCGGGCAGATCGCGAACGGCCATGTCGACGGCATCGCGCGCCATCACGCGGTAGGTGGTCAGCTTGCCGCCGGCGATGAGCACGAGGCCTTCGACCGGGGACACCACGGTGTGCTCGCGGGAGACCTTGGTGGTGGCGGATTCCTTTGCCGGCTTGAGCAGGGGGCGCAGACCGGCATACACGCCTTCGACATCGTTGTGGTCAAGGGGATCCTTGAGCAACGTGTTGACGTGCGAGAGCAGGTAGTCGATGTCCGCGCGCGATGCCGCCGGGTGGGCCAGGTCGAGGTTCCAGGGCGTGTCGGTGGTCCCGATGATCCAGTGCGAGCCCCACGGGATCACGAAGAGGACCGACACCGCCGTCTTGGTGATGAAGCCGCACTCGGACCGGATCCGGTCGCGAGGCACGACGATGTGAATCCCCTTGCTGGCTTCGACTTTGAGCGCACCTTCGCCGCCCATCATCTCCTGGATCTGATCGGTCCAGACGCCGGCGGCGTTGATCACCCGATGCGCGTGCACCTCGAAGTCGACGTCGTTCTCGAGGTCGCGCACCTTGACGCCGACGACCTTGCGGCCGTCCCGCAGGAACCCCACGACGCGCGTCCGAGTGGTCACGTGCGCGCCATACGAGGCCGCGGTCCTGGCCAGGGTCGCGACCAGCCGAGCGTCATCGACCTGGCAGTCGTAGTAGCGGATGGCTCCATGCAGCTCGTCGGTCCGCAGGTCCGGCGCGATCCGACTGAGCCCTCGGCGGAAGATGTGCCGGTGTCGCGGAACGCCCATGTCGAACTTGGACGTGGCAGCCATGCCGTCGTACAACACCAGGCCGGCGCCGACGTAGGGACGCTCGTAGGCCTTGTAGAGCGGGTAGAGGAAGGGCACCGGACGCACGAGGTGCGGCGCCAGGCGCGTGAGCAGCAGGCCGCGCTCCTCGAGTGCTTCCCGCACGAGCGCGAAGTCGAACATCTCCAGGTAGCGCAGACCGCCGTGGACCAGCTTGGAGCTGCGACTGCTGGTTCCGCTGCCCAGGTCGCGCTGTTCGAGCAACGCCGTCGACAGGCCTCGGGTCACCGCGTCCACCGCAATGCCCGCGCCCACCACGCCTCCGCCGACGACCAGGACGTCGAGCGGTTCCGCCTCGGTTCCGCGCATCGCCTTGATGGCGTCGGCGCGCGCGGCAGGGCCGAGCTGGATGGTGCGATTCATGCTGTCTCCCCGGCGACTCGGGACTAGGAAACGACAACCTCGATGCGCTGGAACTCCTTGAGCTCCGTGTATCCCGTGGTGGCCATCGCGCGCTTGAGCGCACCGACCAGGTTCATCGTGCCATCCGCCACACGCGAGGGACCGAACAGGATCTCCTCCATGGTGCCCACCGTGCCAAACTCCACCCGCTGACCGCGCGGAAGCTCCTGGTGGTGTGCCTCCGTACCCCAGTGGAAGCCGTGGCCGGGAGCCTCGGTGGCACGGGCGAGCGGCGAGCCGACCATGACGGCATCGGCACCGCAGGCGATCGCCTTGGCGATGTCGCCGCTGCGCCCGATCGAGCCGTCGGCGATGACGTGGACGTAACGACCGCCGGACTCGTCGAGGTAGTCACGACGGGCGGCCGCAACGTCAGCCACTGCGCTGGCCATGGGAACGGCGACACCGAGGACCGTGCGGGTGGTGTGGGCTGCTCCCCCGCCGAAGCCGACGAGTACGCCGGCTGCGCCGGTGCGCATCAGGTGCAGGGCGGCCTGGTACGTGGCGCATCCGCCCACGATCACCGGAACATCGAGCTCGTAGATGAACTCCTTGAGGTTCAAGGGCTCGGCCTGGCTGCTCACGTGCTCGGCGCTCACGGTGGTGCCACGGATGACGAACATGTCGACACCGGCGTCGACGACGCACTTGGCGAACTCCTTGGTGCGCTGCGGGCTCAGCGAGCCGGCCACGGTCACCCCGGACTCGCGGATCTCCTTCAGGCGCGCGGTGATCAGCTCGGCCTTGATCGGCTCGGCGTAGATCTCCTGCATGCGCGCAACAGCCTGCTCACCTTCGAGCTCCGCGACCTGAACGAGCAACGGCTCCGGGTCCTCGTAGCGCGTCCACAGGCCCTCGAGGTTGAGCACCCCCAACCCGCCGAGCTGGCCGAACGCGATCGCGGACGACGGAGACATGACCGAGTCCATCGGCGCGGCCATGATCGGAAGCTCGAAGCGATAGGCGTCGATCTGCCAAGCGACGCTGACCTCCTCGACGTCACGGGTGCGCCGCGAGGGCACGATCGCGATGTCATCGAAGGAGTACGCCCGGCGCCCCCGCTTAGCCCGCCCGATCTCGATCTCAGTCACCTGCCGAGCCTACCGAACCGTCGAGCCGTAACTCAGGAGCTGTAGTTGGGGGCTTCCACGGTCATCTGCACGTCGTGCGGGTGCGATTCCTTCAAGGACGCAGAGGTGATCCGCATGAAGCGGCCCTTCTCCTGCAGCTCCGGAATCGTCCGGGCACCGACGTAGAACATCGACTGGTTGAGGCCACCGACCAGCTGGTGCGCGACGGCCGACAACGGACCGCGATAGGCGACCTGGCCCTCGACACCCTCCGGCACGATGAGGTCGTCGCTGGCGACCTCTGCCTGGAAGTAGCGATCCTTCGAGTACGACTTCTTGCCGCGCGAGGACATCGCGCCGAGCGAGCCCATGCCGCGATACGCCTTGTACTGCTTGCCATTGACGAACACGAGCTCACCAGGGCTCTCCTCGCAACCGGCGAGCAGCGAGCCGAGCATCACCGTGTCGGCACCGGCCACGATCGCCTTGGCGATCTCGCCCGAGTACCGGAGTCCACCATCCGCGATCACCGGAACGCCGGCGGGCTTCGCGGCCAGAGATGCCTCGTAGACCGCGGTCACCTGCGGCACACCGACACCCGTCACGACGCGCGTCGTACAGATCGAACCCGGACCGACGCCGACCTTGATGCCGTCAGCACCCACGTCGACGAAGGCCTGCGCACCGGCACGGGTGGCGACGTTGCCGCCGATCACCTGGACATGCTTGGTGGCCGGGTCCGACTTCAGGCGCTGGACCATGTCGAGCAGCATCCGCACGTGGCCGTGCGCCGTGTCAGCGACGAGCACGTCGACACCGGCGTCGATCAGCGTCGTCGCGCGCTCCCACGCGTCGCCGAAGTAGCCGATCGCCGCGCCGACCATGAGTCGACCGTTGGCGTCCTTGCTTGCCTTGGGGAACTGCTCGGACTTCACGAAGTCTTTGACGGTGATGAGGCCGGCCAGACGACCCTGCTCGTCGACGATGGGAAGCCGCTCACGCTTGTGCTTGCGCAGCAGGGCGGTGGCGTCGTCGTGCGAGATGCCGACGGGGGCCGTGATGAGGGGCATCGGGGTCATCACCTCGTCGACCTTGGTGCTGGCCCACTCGGCCAGCGGCGTGAACCGCAGGTCGCGGTTGGTGATGATGCCGAGGAGTTGGTTGTCGAGGCCGACGACCGGGAGGCCGCTGACGCGGTACTCACCACAGATCCGGTCGAGCTCCTCGAGCGTCGCGTCCGGCCCGATGGTGACGGGATTGGGGATCATGCCGGTCTGCGTCCGCTTCACCAGGTCGACCTGGTAGGCCTGGTCCTCGATCGAGAGGTTGCGGTGCAGCACGCCGATGCCGCCTTGACGCGCCATCGCGATGGCCATCCGCGACTCGGTCACGGTGTCCATGGCGGCGCTGATCAGCGGGACCCGCAGCGAGATCTCGCGGGTGAGGCGCGAGGTCATGTCGATGTCGGTCGGCGCCAGGTCGGACTCGCCCGGCATCAGCAGGACGTCGTCGTAGGTCAGGCCCATCGGCAGGAATTTGTCGGGGACCTCTGCAGACATGGCAACCTTCCAAGAATGGCTAACCCCTTCGGGCGAGACACCATTCTAACGGCGAAGACGGGGCACCTATTCCGCCTCCATGAGGGCCCCCAACGGCACCTCGATCGGCCGAACCTCGGCCAAGCTGATGCGCACGTGCAGGCCGTCGGCGGTCAACTTGATCCGTCCCCGCATGCCCGTCGCCGCGAGCAACGGAACGACGCCGTCCTCATTGGCCGGCGCCACCAGAACCAACTCCGCGAAGCCAGCCCCTGCGGATAGTCCGCACAGTCGGCGCAGCAGCTGCCGTCCCACTCCCATGCGCTGCCACGCCGGCGCGACCTCGAGGTAGCCGCGCGCCACGGTTTCATCGAACCGCTCCCAACTCGCGGCGCCGACGGTGCCCCTCCCCACGATGGCACGCACCTCGGTCGCCGACTCCCGATAGTGGATCACCGCGTCCAGCGACGGCGCCGGCGGACCGGTCCGATCCAGCGCTTCGACGATCCCCTGCAGTGCCGCGACCCGGACCTCCTCCGTGGCCGAGAGCGACGTCCGTTCCCCGACCAGGGCGGTCAGCTCGTCCTCCAAGCGAGCTGGGTCCTCGATCAGGGCACGCACCGCGGCAAGCCATCGTGTGGGTTGATCCTGAAGCTCGTGCGCCTCGCAGGGTCGAACGGAGACCTCTACTCCCCCCGCCATCTCGACGAGCTCGACGACTTTCTCATCCGACCACCCGGCAGGAACCCGGATCACCAGGTCGTCGGTGACGGATCCCAGATCCGGATAGATCTGCAGGCCGAGGATGTTGACCCCAGCTGCTCCGCACCTGAGTGCAAGCGTGGCAAGTGAACCCGGCTCGTCCGGAACTCGCGTTCGGACCCGGTAGAACAGCGACTCTCCCATGCCGAAACATTGCCCGAGCTAGATGCCGCAGGCGTTCCACCCTTGTTACGTGGACGAAAACTCCGGTGCGGCCTGCTCTGCGCGCTTGTCGGCCGGCGCCCAGTCCGGCGGGCCGAAGAGGTAGCCGAGCTTGTCGTGCCAGTTGTCGGCAGCGCGGACGTCACGCCAGAGCGCGGCATAGTCGCCGTATTGCAGCTTGATCAGGTTGTAGGTGTCCTTGGGCTTCGTCAGTCCGTACGTCGGCTGCTTCTTCTCCTCGACGAACGTGCCGAACATCCGGTCCCAGATGATCAGGATCCCGGCGTAGTTCTTGTCCAGGTACTCAGGGTCCGAGCCGTGGTGGACGCGGTGGTGGCTGGGCGTGTTGAAGACGAGCTCGATCGGCCTCCAGAGCTTGCCGACCATCTCGGTGTGCACGAAGAACTGGTAGACGAGGTTGATGCTGAACGCCAGATAGAGGCTCAACGGAGAGATGCCGAGGAACGGCAGCGGCAGGAAGAAGAAGAACTCGAACCACGGGTTCCACTTCTGACGCAGTGCCGTCGCGAAGTTCATGTACTCGCTGGAGTGGTGCGCCTGGTGTGCGGCCCAGCCGACGCGAGCGCGGTGCACGAAGCGGTGGTTCCAGTAGTAGAGGAAGTCGACGAACACGACCGACCCGAGGATCCACCACCCGCTGTTGGGCACGTGGAACGGCGCCACGTACTTCCAGATCGCGATGTAGACCACGAACATCGCGATCTTGATGACGGTGGTGGTCACCAGGGATCCGAGACCCATGAAGATCGAGGTGCGCGCGTCCTTGGCGAGGTAGCCCGTGAGGTTGTCGTCGTGGTCGAGCCACTTGAGCGCAGCGAGCTCGATCCCGATGGACAGCAGGAAGAACGGGATCGCGTACGTGATCGGGTTGTCCCACGGGTTCAAGACGTCGTGCATCGTTCCTCATCTCCGCTGGTCGAGTGCGTCCGAGACTAATTGACTTCTGAGTAATTTACCACCGAGTCATATCTTCGGCTAGGCTGCGTTCTATGACCTCGACCACGTCAGCTCCGACGGTACGCCGCAAGCGCGCCGGGACGAAGGGGGTCGCCCGGGCGGACCGGGAGGAGCAGATCCTCGACGTCGCCAGCCGCGTCTTCGGCACCAGCGGATTCGCGGCTACCGGAATCCAGGAGATCGCCGAGCAGGCGGGCATCTCCAAGCCGTTGATCTACACCTACTTCGGCTCGAAGGAAGGCCTCTTCGAGGCGTGCCTGGTCCGCGCCGGAAGCCTGATCGCCGACGACATCGACCGGACGTCGGAGAGCGGCACGATCGGTCTCGCCCGCGCGCTCGTGACGCTCGACGGCGTGTTCGCGATGCTCGAGGGACGGCCCTGGATCTGGCGCCTGTTCTTCGACGCGACGCGGCCGCAGACCCCGGAGATCGACGCTGTGATCGACCGCTACACGGGCCGCCTGACCCAGCGGGCCGACGAGGGCATCGCCGAGTTGATGGCCTTCGTGGGTAACGACGACCCCCTGGATCACTCGGCGCTGGCGGCGGTCTGGTCGTCGATCTTCGACGGACTGATCACCTGGTGGCTCGACCACCCGGACATCAGCGCGGACGAGATGACGCAGCGCAGCGCGCGCCTTGCCCTCGCGATCGCCACCCCGGTCACTGCCTAGGGCATTCAGACTCTTGTGAGGCGTCTCTGCCATCATGCGGGGCATGCGCTACCGACTCGCAAGCCTGGTCTTCACAGCCGCCCTGCTGGCGACGCTGAACGAGTGCGGCTTCAAGTCACTGCAACAACAGCCACCCCCGTCACCCACAGCCACGGCGACCGCGACGCCCACGAAGCACGCAGGTGTCCAGATCCCCACGAACTGGGTCAAGTTCACCTGGAAGGAGGCCGGGTTCTCCGTCAG
>JBQCDC010000054.1:0-7171 GCA_051961575.1 Marmoricola sp. | reverse complement strand
ACCCATCTTGCCGAGCCTGTTGGCTCGATGAAAGGACGGTCCATAACTATCTTGATATCAAGATACACCACGCAGGCGGTCGAGCGCCCGTTGGTGTGTCTCGGGGTCGGAATAGAACTGGTCGCCGGGCTCCCCGGTCGGCGCGTAGACCGCGATCTCGTCGAATCCGAGATCCGCAGCACGCTCAGCCGCCGCCACAAAGGTCGCCGTGCTCTCGGTCGGCCGGACTTGCCCGAATCCGAGCAACAGTGATCGCCGCAAGGTGTCTGGGTCGCGACCCTGAGCCGTGCACTCGGCCTCGACTCTGGCCACCTGGGCGGCCACCGCACTCCAGTACTCCTCGGGCGGGAGCTGCGTGCTCTGCGGACCCCCGTAGGTGTTCCAGCCGTCACCATGCCGAACGGCGAGCTCGATCGCCCGAGGTCCATGCGCCGCGAGCATCAAGAAGGGCGGGCGGGAACCGACGGGCAGCGCGGTCGTCTCCAGGCCCTTGAAACCGCGGGTCGCGCCCTGCCACTCGGTCGCGCCACCGAGCACCGCGAGGTAGCCCTCGACGACATCGGCATAGCGATCGGCCATCTGGCGTGGAGTCGGATCCTCGGCGCGGTCGGCGGCCGCGCACCGCGGTGAGCCAGCACCCAGGCCCAGCACGAATCGGCCGTCGGCGATCTCGTCGACCGTCGTCGCCAACCGCGCGAGCGCGACCGGCGAGTGCAGCGTCGCCGAGGCGACGAGCGTGCCGAGCTCGATCCGCTCGGTGGTGGCGGCTCCTGCCATCAGGTAGCCGAAGCCGTCGGCGAGCCACTGCCCGGGAATCGTGAAGTGCGTGAGGTGGTCGTAGTCGTAGGCGATGTCGTAGCCGATCTCCTCGGCCCAGCGCAGCTGCGCGATCCACTCGCGCCAACGCATCGCCTGCGGAATCACTACACCGAATCTCATGACTCGAAGAGTGCCACGCATTCGATGTGGTGTGTCATCGGGAAGAGGTCGAAGCAGCGCAGTTGGGTCAGTCGATAGCCGTGCTCGGCGAAGTAGGCGGTGTCTCGTGCGAGGGCTGCGGGGTCGCATGCCACGTAGGAGACGGCGCGCGGCCGCATCTGAGCCACCCCGGCCACCACGGCCGACCTCGCGCCCGCCCGCGGCGGATCGAGCACCACGAGGTCCACGTGATCAGGGGCCGACCGCTGCAGCCAACGATCGACGCGATCGCGCACCACCTTGGCCGATCGGCCGAGGTTTGCCTTGGCATGCGCGGAGGCGGCGCGATCGGACTCAACCGCCAGGACCGACCCCTTCTCCCCTACTTCATCCGTCAGGAAGCGGGCGAACAACCCGACGCCCGCATAGAGATCGAGAGCCGACTCCCCGTCGCGCGGCCTCAGCTGCGACAGTACGGCGTCCACCAGCGCGCTCGGCGCGCCCGGATGGACCTGCCAGAAGCCGTCGGCCTCCACGGAGAAGTGATGCGTGCGTCCCCCGCTGGTCACGGGTTCGACGATCACGCCGGTCTCGTCGGTCCGGGCATCGGGATGGGCCAGAAGGCAGTCCTCGACGACCACGGCCTCGTGCGAGCGATGCTTGCGCAGCCCGCGTCGACCGTCGACGTCGACGTACTGCATGCGCGTGCGCCAACGCAGTCCGTCCTGATCGCCCGGGACGGCCTCGCAGACCACGTCCCAGTCGAGCTTGGCGAGTCGGTTCAGCTGCTCGCGGACGACCGCTGCTTTCAGGCGACGCTGCTCGGCGAGCTCGACGTGCTGGAAGTCGCAACCACCACAGCCGCCGGGATGTGCCAGGGGGCACGGCGCCTCCACGCGATGCGGCGAAGCCTCGATCACCTCGACGGCGTCGGCGCGCAGGAAGCGGCCCGAGTCCTCGGTGATCTCGACGCGCACGGTCTCGTCGGGAAGCGCATGACGCACGAAGATCACCCGACCCTCGTGCCGGGCCACCACATGACCACCATGCGCGACCGCGCCTGTTCGCACCTCCACCACGAGTGGTGAGGCTAGCCGCTCGGAGGTAGTAGCGTCTGGCGTGTGCACGTCGTGATCATGGGCTGTGGGCGCGTCGGCTCCACACTCGCCCGAGCCCTCGAAGACCGCAGCCACACCGTCAGCGTGATCGACATCAGTCCTGACGCGTTCCGGCGGCTCGGCCCGAGCTACAACGGAACCAAGGTCACGGGCTACGGTTTCGACCGCTCCGTGCTGATCGAGGCGGGCATCGAGAAGGCCGATGCCTTCGCTGCCGTGAGCAGCGGCGACAACTCCAACATCATCGCGGCGCGCGTGGCCCGCGAGACCTTCGGCATCCATCAGGTCGTCGCGAGGATCTACGACCCCGGTCGCGCGGCGGTCTACGAGCGCCTCGGCATCTCGACGGTGGCCACCGTCAAGTGGACCGCCGACCAGGTTCTCCGTCGGCTCCTTCCGGCAGGCGCCGAGCCCAACTACCGCGACCCGTCGGGGACGATCCGCCTGGACCAGATTCCCGTGCCCGCGCCCTGGATCGGACAGAAGTCCGTCGACTTCGCCATCCAGTCCGGCGGCCGCATCGCGTGGATCGACCGGCTCGGCGAGGGCATGCTCCCGGACAAGGACACCGTCCTCCAGGAGGGCGACATCCTGCACATCGTGATGCGCGAGGTCAGCGCCGATCACGCGTGGAAGGTCATCCAGTCCGGACCAGCTGAAGCACAGGAGAACTGATGCGCGTCGCCATCGCAGGGGCTGGAGCCGTCGGGCGCTCGATCGCTCGCGAGCTGATCGGGAACGGTCACCAGATCCTCCTCATCGACAAGAACCCCGACAGCATCAAGCCGGACCGCGTCCCGGACGCCGAGTGGCTGCTCGCCGACGCCTGCGAGATGTCCTCTCTCGAGGAGGCCCACCTCGACGAGTGCGACGTGGTCATCGCAGCGACCGGTGACGACAAGGTCAACCTGGTCGCCTCGCTGCTCTCCAAGACCGAGTTCGGTGTGCCCCGCACGGTCGCGCGGATCAACCACCCGAACAACGAGTGGCTGTTCACCGAGGCCTGGGGCGTGGACGTCAGCGTGTCCACGCCACGCATCATGTCGGCGCTGGTGGAAGAGGCCGTCACGGTCGGCGATCTGGTCCGACTGTTCACGTTCCGCAAGGGCGACGCGAACCTCGTCGAGATGACGTTGCCCGCGGACTCGCCCTATGTCGGCCAGACCTCCGACTCGATCCCGTTCCCGCCGGACTGTGCCCTGGTCACGATCCTGCGCAGCGGCCAGGTCTACGCGCCCTCGCCCGACAAGCCGATGCAAGAGGGCGACGAGCTGCTCTTCGTGGTGTCCCAGGACTCCGAGGACACCCTCGAGAAGCTGCTCGCGCCAGGCGCCCACCACTAGGCGCGCACACACCTCGATAAACCCATATTTGTGTGGTCGCGCTCCTAGGGGAGCGCCGACAGGGTGTGCGTGTGCCGACTGGACACACGCCCTCCGACTACGAGCAGGCCGCCTATCTTCTCGGGCTTCGCGTCAGCCGGCTTCGACAGCAGCGCGGCTACACCCAGGAGACGCTGGCGGATCGAACCGGGATCTCGCGCAACCAGATCCAGAACATCGAGCGCAACCGGAACAATCAGCGCGACCCGAGAACGGGACGTCTCGGCATCGGAAACCCGCAGCTCGAGACGGTCTTCCGGCTGGCGCGTGAGCTCGAGGTCGATCCGTCCTACCTGATCAGCACGGATCCGAGCGAAGTTCCGCCGGAGCCGCCCGCCCGTCGACGGGCGAAGATCGCAGACGTCAAGCCGCGCTGACGCCGGCGGCACCGTTGCCCGGCTCGACGTCGAGCTCCAGCGGGGTTCGGCTGCGACCCAGGAGCATGGCCATGCCGGCGAAGGCAGCCACCTGCAGCGGCCATCCCATCGCCAGCTTGGCGACCCCGAGCGCCGAGACTGCGAGGTCGCTCGACATCCATTGCTCATGTCCGGCCAGGTAGAGCGGGCCTTGCACCGCGACTCGCAGGATGCACGGGAGGGCCAGGCACAGCGTCAGGCGGCTGCAGACCAGCACCAGGCCACGCTTCTCCCGCCAGCCGAGCGGGTCACCCAGGACGCTGCCGATCATGAAGCCGACCAACGGCCACCGGATGAGCACCGTGAAGACCATGCCGACCGCGTACGCGGCGTTGAACAGCACTCCCGGCAGGAAGTAGGCGAGAGCCTGGTCGTTGACGGATCCCCCGTGACGCGCGGAGCGATAGGCGAAGTACGCACCGATCGCGATGCCGAAGGCCGCGTTGAGCACGTACTGCACGCTGCTGCGCTGAACCAGCCGAACCAGCAGCCCTGCCGCCGTCAGCGCAGCACCGCCGCCGATCGCGGCCTCGAGATTGTGCGTGATGAGGAAGATCGCCGTGAAGGCGGCCGTGGGGACGCCCGCCTCGACCATGCCCCGCTTGCCGCCGAGCGCCTTTGCCAGGTGCTTGCGGACGAATTCCTCAGCGGTGCGCTCGGCCTCGATCTCCTCCGGACTAGCGGAGGTCATAGCGCGGGTTGTACATGACGTGACTGCCGCTCTCGTCGCAGATACGCGCAGTCGCGACGATCTCGCGGCCCGCCTCGATACCCGCGATCTGCGTACGGCCCAGCCACACGAGCGTCAGGGGCTCCTGGTCGCCACTCTTGGTGTCGGTCGCATCGATCGCGGCCTCGAGGGCGGGAGCATCGCCCCGCGAACCGAGGGAGACGTCCGAGATCACGCCCTTGACCGTGTGCAGCGTCCGCACGCAACTCGCGTCGACGGCCTGCGGCGAGCCGGGCGGAATCGTGGGCGGCTCCTGCGGGAGCGGAACGGTTTCGACCTCGGCGCTGGCCTCCTCGGTACGCACCTTGGCGCCTCGGAAGAGTCGTCGATCACCCATTGGGCTCACCCCCTGCTTCCGGTCCGGGTTCTACTTGGGCCTCTGGTGGAAGTCGCAGCTCCAAGGCCTCGCCAACCGGCATGGCCCCAGCGCCACGACGCACGATCAGGGCTCCAAAAAGAGCGTACCAAGGCGCGGCGGCCTCGGACTCGGTAACGGGACGACCCATGAGCGCACCCCGCAAGAGCCATCGATCGCCCTGGGTGGCGAAGATGCGGGTCGCCTGGATCGCGCCGGTTCCGTCGGGCAGCTGGACGGGCAACGAGCAGATCACCTCGGCCCCATAGGGACCATCGGCGTGGTCGACGGTGCCGCCGCGCTGGGTGGCGTCAGCGACCAGGTCGGGTCGAAGCTCGTCCCAGACCCCGGGCGTGCGGGGCGCCGCGAACACGCTGACCTCCAGGCCGGCCTCCTCGGTCAGCCAGGCGAGCGACATGACGCGGCCGCTGGCCTCGTCGATGTTGAGCCGGAGCTCCGCGTCGTTCACGACGGGAACCAGCAGCGATCCGAAATCCAGGTAACCCTCGAGAGACGACACCTCCGCCGCATCCCAAGGGCCCGTCCCAGCCTCGACCGGCGCCTGCTCCTCCTCGACGACCTCGGTCTCGACGGCATCGACCTTGCGTCGCAGTCTCATGCGGTGAACCCTCCGGTTGATCCGTGACCGCCGGCGCCGCGGGTGGTCTCCTCCAGTTCGTCCATCTCGACGAACTCGGCACGCTCCACGCGTTGAACGACGAGCTGAGCGATGCGGTCACCGCGCTCCAGCTTGATGGGCGTCTTCGGGTCGAGGTTGATCAGGCACACCTTGATCTCTCCTCGGTACCCGGCATCGACCGTTCCCGGCGCATTCACGATCGAAAGACCGACCTTGGCGGCCAAACCGGACCGCGGGTGCACCAGGCCGACGTAGCCCTCGGGCAGCGCGATGGCGATTCCTGTGGGGACCAGCCGTCGCTCTCCTGGCTCGAGGACGACGGCCTCGCGAGCATAGAGGTCGGCGCCGGCGTCGCCGTCGTGGGCGTAGGCAGGGAGGGGCAGGCCGTCGTCCAGCCGTTGGATCGGCAGGCGGACCTGAGAGACAGTCACGTAGGACGACCCTACCCGCGTCTCTCGTCGCCGGTGGTGGGAGGCTTGCCTCATGCCAGCGGGGACGAGTGCCACTTACGACGAACGGCTCACCGTGCCCATCCGATGGTGGGTGCAAGCCACCATGTTCCTGGCGACCATCTGGATCGCCTTCATCGTCGCGACGCCTGCGTGGGTGGCCTGGGGAGCGACCGCGGTCTGCGTGCTGCTCACCGTGCTCATGTTCGTCAACATCGGCAGTGCGCGCGTGGCGGTCCAATCGGACACCCTCTATGCGGGCGAGGCCCACATCGACCTGGGCTTCCTGGGTGAGCCCGAAGTCCTCGACGGCGAGCAGACCCGACGAGCCGCCGGTAGGGAGGCGGACGCCCGCGCCTTCTTCCTCCTCCGGCCCTACCTGAAGCAATCGGTGCGGGTTCCGCTTCACGATCCCCGCGACCCGGCTCCGTACTGGCTCATCGCCAGCCGGCGCCCGGGAGAGCTCGCCTCCGTTCTCAGCGGCGCCATCCAGCAGCGGACCACGTCTCCTACGTCATAGGGTGAGGAACATGCGCAAGAAGAAGGCCAAGGAGTTCACTCCCCGTGCCTGGAAGGTGATGTCCAAGGTCACCGACAAGGCCAGCGGCGCTGCCGGTAACAAGCTGGCGGACGCGTCCTGGCGTGCCGCGACGGGCAAGCAGCCCCCGGCGAAGCCGGAGAGTCCTGAGACCTCGCTGCGCGAATCGATTGCGTGGACGGTGCTGAGCACCGCGGGCGTCGCCGTCGTGAAGACGTTGGCGACGCGTCGAGCCGCTGCGTACTTCGAGCGCTCGACGGGTGAGTTGCCGCCTGCGCTGCGTACCCCTACCGAGCCCCCCGCTCAGTAGGAGTCGCAGCTCCTCATCAGGCGGAGCCGTTCGCGCCTTCCCTGCGGGGCTCGCCTACGGCTCACTCCTCATCAGGCGCAGTCGCGGCAGATCATCGAGTCAGCGTCAACGAGCTGACTGCGGTGGTGCACCAGGAAGCAGCTGGTGCAGGTGAACTCGTCGATCTGTCGGGGCCGAACCTCGACGGCGAGCTCTTCGTGCGACAAGTCAGCACCGGGAAGCTCGAAGGATTCGGCCGCTTCGACCTCGTCCTCGTCGACCTTTCCGGAGTTCTTGTCGTGGCGCCGCGCCTTGAGCTCTTCGAGGCTGTCCTCG
>JBQCDC010000053.1:0-8301 GCA_051961575.1 Marmoricola sp. | reverse complement strand
CGTGGGGCTACGCCAACTCCTGCAACTTCACCGATGAGATGCGGCTGGATAACTCGTGGGTACAGAACTACATCAACGCCTTCTACCCGGGGACCACGGCGCTTCCCAACGGTCAGCCCACCGCCTACGTCAACGGGGTAACGGTGACGCGCTACTTCGGGACGCCCAACCCATCACCGCTCTACTCGGTCAGCAGCATCCCGACCGGCACGCAGGGCGGCGCACCGGCGGTATCCACGAAGGCGACCAAGACCTCGGTTCCGGGCGTCTACCCGGTCACCGTCTCTGCGGGCTCCTTCACGATGACCGGCAGCTTCGAGGCGTACGCGATCAACCTGGTCAACGGCGCGATCACCGTCGATCGGGCACCGATCACCGTCACCGTAGCCAAGCCGACGTTCCTGGCAGGCTTGGCCCACTTGTCCGCCGTCGTCACGAATGCGGCGCCGGGCGCCAAGAACGCTCCCGTGGTCGGGCTGCCGGTGACCTTCTCCGTCACGACCAGCACGGGTCACACCTACTCATGCAAGGGCAAGTCCAACGCGTCAGGTAAGGCCTCCTGCTCGGTCCTCGCCAGTGCGATCACGACGAGCGGCACGACATCGACCTACACCGCCACGGTCCCTGCTTCCACGGACTACCTCGCCGGATCCGGCTCCGCATCCTTCACACGCTAGGAACTCACTCATGACGATCCATCCCAAGGCCGTCTCACGCGCAGGTATCGCCGTCATCGTCGCCGCGCTCGCGCTGGCGCCAGCCCTCATCATGTCGCCCGCCGGCGCGACCACCGCCGGCTCTCACCACGGGCCGCGAACCTGGTTCCCACCCGTCACCACGCCGCCGCGCGCTACGCCGCCTCAGGCGGCCTGTTCCTCCGTCGGGCCACCACCTCCGACCACCACCTGTCCCCACCTGAGCTACTTCGGCGGGCCCGTGCTGGCTCACGCGCAGGTCGAGTCGGTGTTGTGGGGGCCAGGCAGCTACCAACCCGACGTCACGGGCACCGCATCGCCGAACATGGACGGCTTCTTCAGCGCGATCCTGCATTCGCCGTACCTGTCGTGGCTGGACGAGTATCGACCGACCAGCGGGTCGGGCACGAACACGCGGATCGGGTACGGCGACTTCCTCGGCCGGACTCAGATCACCCCGTCGCATGCCGGCACCACCGTCACGGACAACCAGATTCAGGCTGAGCTGGCCGCGCAGATCAGCTCCGGAGCGCTTCCGGCGCCCACGATCGACGCGAACGGCGTGGACGAGACGGTCTATGCCCTGTTCTTCCCGCACGGAACCACGATCTCCACGTCCTTCGGTACGAGCGGGGTGCAGTTCTGCGCCTACCACAGCACCACGACGGTCAACGGCGTCGCCGTCTCGTACAACGTCCTGCCGGACCTGAGCACAATCACGGGCTGCGGCGGCACCTCGCCGGCGCAGGCACTCCAGCTCACCGAGTCCCACGAGTTGGCTGAGACGATCACCGATCCCTATGTCGGCTTGGACACCGCCTCGGTCTACGCCGCCCCTGCCGCCTGGGGCGACAACAACAACGGGGAGATCGCCGATATCTGTGACGGCGCCGGCTCCGCCTACAGCGCCACGATCCTGAGCTACTCCGTCCAGGACCTGTGGAGCAACGCCAGCAACGGCTGCATCTCGACGAAGACGGCGCAACCGGCACCGACGAACGTGGGGGCGGCGCTCCACGCCAACAGCACAGCCACGCTGAGCTGGACCCCACCGAGCGGAACCCTCAGCGGCTACGACGTCTACGCATCGTCGGTCTCCGGCCGCATCGGCCAGGTGATCGGCACGCCATCCGCGACGGCGACGACCTGGACCACCCCAGCGGTACCAGCGGGCACGGTCTTCTCCCTGGTTGCCGAGAACTCGGCCGCCGTCTCGAGCGACCCCGTGGTCGCGGTCGCCTCCGCTCCCGACGGGTACGGGAGTGCCACCATCAGCCCGGCACAGGCCACCGTCGGTGCGACCGGCCGGACACTCACCTTCACCTACACGCCCAATGCCCAGCTGACCTCAGGCGGCCTCAGCCTGGTCATTCCGTCGACGTGGACCGCACCCTCGATCACCAAGACTGCTGCGGGGTATGTCACCTCGACCTGCGGGACGGTCTCGATCACATCGCGCACGGTCAACGTGAAGAACGTGACCACCAGCAACCCGTGCGCGATCGTCTACGGCTCGCGGGCAGGCAATGGTCCGGGCTTGAGGATGCCGGCCACCAAGGGCACCGTCACGTTCCCGATGTCGGAGCGGACCACGGCATCGGGCACCTTGAAGCCGCTGGCCGCAGCGCCCACCTTCCAGCTGTGGGCGGCCCCGACGGTCACCGGCGTCTCGCCGAACTCGGGCTCGAAAGCGGGTGGCATGACGATCACGATCAGTGGAACCGGGTTCATGCCGGGTGACACCGTCGCGTTCGCCGCGACCCTGGGCGGCAGCCTCGCCGGCACCAACGTCACGGTGATCTCGTCCACCCAGTTGACGGCGGTGGTGCCCGCGTCGACGTCGACGGGCGTCCGCAACGTCGTGGTGACCTCGCCCGGGGGCGTGAAGTCCGCGACGAACACGCACGACACGTTCACCTACAAGTAGGCCCAGCAAGCACCACGCCGCGGCGCCGGAGCGAGGGACTCCGAGGCCGCGGCGCGGGCGAACCGTCGCTACGAAGCGCAGCGAGTCAGGTTCGGGAGCCCGACGGCCCCGGCACAACGCTGGATCGCCGGCGGCTTCCAACCCGTGCCGCTCAGCACCCCCGGCAGAGCGGATCCGAGTCCGTAGAGACGCCACATCAGTCGGAACGTGCCGGCAGGTGCGGGAAGCCAGTTCTGACGTTGAGCTGCGCCCGTCGGGGCAGTCCGCTGGATGTAGAGGTCGATCGAGCCGTCGGCATTGCGATGGAAGTTCGACGCCTGGTTCAGGTTGTACCGACCCAGCGGGTTCTGCACGAAGAACCCACCCATGTCGTACATGGTCAGCGACCAGTAGCCCTGAACGGGAGGCAGGTCCTTGGCGGGGATATGGAGCACGTACTTGTTCGCACCCGTGAGCGTCTGCAGCAATCGGTCCGTCTGGGCGATGGGGTAGACCGCCACGTTCGGAAGATTGGCGCCCAACCCGATCTGGTCGACGATCGCGCGGAGACGGTAGTCGGTGCCATAGGTACCCGTGCCGACGACCAGGTAGCCGTTGTGCTGCAGCGAATTGGTCACGTACATCTGCTTGAGCTCGGCCTTCACCTTGGCGGGTCCTTGCGTGACCGCGTCGCGCATGCCTCGGAGCACATCGGCCGACAGACGCGCGTCAGTCGCGGGGTTCAGCCCGGGGCCTACGTCGATCTGGCGCAGCTTGGTGAGCAGCGGCCCGTCGCCGGCCATCGGCGCGAACTTCTGCAGTTCGCGGTTGAGGGCGACGTAGAAGTCCAACGGGTCCTCGCCCGGCTGGGTGCCAGGAATGGTGGCATAGGTCGGTGTCCCAGTACCCGGTTCGGGCGTGACGGGAGTCGAGGTCCCCCAATCGGACAGGGGCGAGATCGTGTACTGCTGCTGGATCGCGTTGACGGCGGGCGTATCCGCGTCACCACGGACGTAGGTACGCCCGATGATCCAGACGCGTGAGTACGGCGAGTGAATCACCCGCAGACCAGCTGGAATCGCGCCCTGGTAACCGGCCGGCACCACGACGAAGTCGCCGCCCGTGGTCAGGTTGTAGGCGCCCGTCGATGCGGGACCCGAGACGGACGCGATGTTGTAGAAGTTCTCCGTCCACGGGGTCAGCAGCTCGAGTGTGTAGAAGCGCCCGCTGATCGCCGGGACGTGCACGACCTGCGGCTGCTCGCTGAGGTCGAGCCAGGCAAGCGAGTAGAGCGTGTCGGCGTTGGGGGCGACCACCGTGCGCTGGCTCGCCGTCGGCACGATCAGCCGCGGCACGTTGCTGAACTGATTGACCGGACCGTCGCCCGAGCCATCCGGGGTAGCAACGCTGGTCTCGGTCTGGAAGGTCCGCTCCGTGTCCAGCAGCGGGATTCCGTACTCGTACGCCTCGTGCCCGAGCGATAGGCCGAGTTGGTAGTCGCTCGAGGTCGATGCGGTTGCTAGCGGCGCTACTGCGAGTCCGCCGACAGCAAGCGCGGCGACGATCGCACTCCGTACGAACCTGATCAGTGGCTTTCTTCCCTCAGGTGCTCGTTCCAGTGGTGGGCGTGAGGCAGGTCGCGACATCGGTCAATCCCTTCGGCGATTCGTGGGTCTTGACGAGTGTCGGGAATGCGGCGGCGTTGCGCCTTGACCCTGCGCGACGTCTATTTGACCTTGTGCGACAGGTTCTTAGTGCCCCGGCTGGGAATCGAACCCAGAACACGCGGATTTTAAGTCCGCTTCCTCTGCCAGTTGGGATACCGGGGCGTGGGGTTTCGTGACGGCGCTTCGCGCCTCCTCAACCTCCGACAACCTACAGATATGTCTTGCGTGCGAAGAGCGCGTGCGCGCCGACAACACGATCGACGAAGAGAAAGCCATTGCAATGGTCGATCTCGTGTTGCAATGCGCGCGCCTCGAATGCGTCGGTTTCGATGACCACCTCCTCGCCCGTTCCAGGTAACTGACCCGACACCACGAGCCGCGTCGCGCGCTTCACGTCGCCGGTGAGGTCAGGGACGCTCATGCACCCTTCGCGTGCCTTCTCGTTGCGCGAGGCTTGGAGGACCTCGGCGTTGCAGAGCACGAAGGTGCCGTGATGGGTCCGGGTCTTCGGGTGCTCGGACACGTCGACGCAGAAGAGCTGGGCGGACACTCCGACCTGCGGCGCCGCCAGGCCGACGCAGCCGGGCGAGACGCGCATGGTGGCGACGAGGTCGGCGGCGAGCTGGATTGTGTCAGGATGGCGCGGATCGACCTGCGGACCGAGGTGGGAGAGCACCTCCGCCGGCGCGGTCACGACCGGGAGTACGCGCCCTTCGACGCCGAGCAGCCCTTCATGCCACCGTCCCACGGCGGAATCGACAGGATGCGACATCTACAGCTCGTCGGACTCGACGGCGCGCAGGCTGGCAGCGACGCCGAGCTCGTTCGCGGCCAGGCTGACGGAGGCGTGGACCGCCTCGATGTTGGCGGTCTCGGGGAAGTCGCACTCGGCGATCAGCACGTACAGCCCGCCGACGAGCCGTGTGCTCAGGTCGGTGATGTTTCCACCGGCCTCGGCGATGACCGCGGCCAGTCTCGCGACGATGCCCGCCCGATCGCCCCCGTGAACGCTGAGGACGTACGGCGCGCCACGGCGAACGTCGTCCTCGTCGGGCATCTCGCGCACGGTCACGGTCAGGGTTCCGTCCTTCTCCAGGAACGCGAGTGACGCCGCGGCGTCATCCACGCTGATCGCGCCATCCGTCACGAGCGTCATCGCGAAGTGGCCCCGCAAGAGCGTCATCGACGAGTCCTCGATGTTCACTCCGAGATCCGCGAGTGCGTGCGTGGTCGCCGCAATGATTCCGGGCCGATCGTGTCCGAGCACCGTGATCGCGAGTTGGCTCATGCGCCCAGTCTCGCAGGCGGAAAACTGACGGGTCGAGCGTGAGAAGTGACGGGTCAGCGATGGGCGAGGCGCCCGGTGATCGTGACGCGCCTGCGGGGCTCCTCAACCTCCGGTGAGCTCGAGGGCTCGGGTGAAGACGGCGTCGAGCATGGGTTCGGTCAGGCGGCCGGTGAAGGTGTTCTGCTGGGAGGGGTGGTAGCTGCCGAGCAGTGTCACGTCGCCCAGGTCGACCTCGGCGCCATGGCCGAACTTCGGCTTGGGCTTCGGGATCGCGATGCCGGCGTCAGCGAGCGTCCGCAGCGCCGCGTCCCAGCCGTAGGAGCCGAGGCAGACGACGACATCGAGACTGGGAAGGACCAGCTGGACCTCGCGGCGGATCCACGGAGCGCACGTGTCGCGCTCCTCAGTCGTCGGCTTGTTGTCGGGCGGCGCACATCGCACCGTCGCGGCCATCCGCGCTCCGATCAGTCGCTGACCATCGCCGGCGTGAAGCGACGTCTCCTGAGCGGCCAGCCCGACGCGATACAGGCTCGCGAACAACCAGTCCCCCGACCTGTCGCCCGTGAAGATGCGACCCGTCCGATTGCCGCCGTTCGCCGCAGGCGCCAGACCCATGATGAGAATCCGCGGCCCGGCCTCGCCCCAACCGGCGATCGGGCGACCCCAGTAAGGCTCGTTGGCGAACGAAGCCCGCTTGTCGCGTGCCACGTCCTCGCGCCACCGGACCAACCGCGGACAGGCGCGGCAGACGGACACCGCGGCATCGAGTTCGGTCAGCGACGCGCTGGCGGCCAGCGTCTCGACCTCAGCAGGAGTCTCGGCGACGGGAGTCGTCGCGGTCGCCGGGTCGTCCGGCCATCCGGTGCCCGGCGGAACGGGGCTCGGGAAAAGCTGGCCAGTGATGGGGTGGATCAGCTCGTCCACGTCGCGACCCAGTAGGCAACGCCGTAGGGCGCATCGGCATAGGTCACGGTCGTGGTGATCGGTGATGGCATGAGCGCAGCCATCGCACGGAAGGCCGGCACACCTCGGCACCAGAGCTCGCGCGCGAGCTCGTCGTCAAGCGCAGCGAGTGCTCCAGCATCGCCGTGAGCCAGCGCCGCCTCGATCGACTTGTCGAAATCGGCCGCACGCTCGTCAAAGAACCCGGGTGCCTTCTCGGTCCGAGTCGCCGACCCGTCCGCGCTCACCACAACGAGGTCGGCGAGGCCGTCCACGAGGGACCCACCGAACCCGGCCTGTCGCAGCAGCGATTCGGCGATCTCCTCAGATCCCAGGACCGCAACGGTTTCCGAGCTCGCGAGTGCGACCGAAAGCGCATCTAGGGCAGCAGCCCGCGCTTCCTCGAACGGATCGATCAGCCCACGGCACGGCAGCAATCCCGGAGCAGCCGGAACCAGCACGATTCTCACGCGAGCCCCCGCTGCAACCGCGCAGGCCGCCGCAGACCGGCGATGGTGCACGCCATGTCGACCACGTCGCGCGTCTCGGTCACCTCATGCACCCGAAAGACGCGCGCACCCAGAGCCGCACACAGGGCAGAGGCAGCCAGCGTTCCCATCAGCCGTTCGCCCACAGGCCGATTGAGGGTCTCCCCCACGAAGTCCTTGTTCGACAGTGACACCAGCACCGGCCACCCGGTCGCCGTCATCTCACCCAGTCGACGCGTGATCTCCAACGAGTGCTCGGTGTTCTTGCCGAAATCATGAGCCGGGTCGATGAGGATCGACTCGCGCGCGACGCCCGCTGCCAGCGCGCGCTCGGCATAGGCCGTGGTGTCGGCGATGGCGGCGGCGACCACGTCGTCGTAGTGCACGCGATGCGGGCGCGTCCGCGGCGTCACCCCGCCTGTGTGCGTGCACACGATCGCGGCACCACCCTCGGCGGCCGCGTCCACGAGCTCCGGATCGGCTCCGCCCCAGGCGTCGTTCAGAAGGTCCGCGCCGGCAGCGCATACCGCCTGTCCGACCTCGGCCCGCCAGGTGTCGACGCTGATCACCACGGTCGGGAAGGCCTCGCGCACCCGCGTCACGAAGTCGACGACGCGCGCCTTCTCCTCGGCCGGCCCGATCTCGACGCCCGGCGCGGCCTTGATCCCACCGATGTCGACGATCTCCGCGCCCTGCGCGACCACGGTCGCCACCCGTTCGAACGCCTTGTCCTCAGCCCAGGTCGCGCCCTGGTCGTAGAAGGACTCAGGCGTCCGATTCACGATCGCCATCATCAAGGTGGCGTCGTCGGCGAAGGTGTGGCGGCCGAGCTTCAGCACCAGGTCACCGCCGGATCCCGCTCAACCACAGGGATGTCGCGCTTGAGAACCGCCACATCGTCGCCATTGTGGTCGTACTGGGACAACGCGACCGCGTCACCCACCTCACCACCCACGCGTCGCTGCACCGCAGCCAGGATCTGAGTCGCCATCGCGCCCAAGTCTCGCAGCGCCTGGTGGCGGTGGGCCCGACGTCCAAGATTGACCTGCGCGAGCGCCGCGGGTCCACGCTCCCGCACGGTGTCGATCAGGGCGGCCAGCTCGACTGCGTAACCGGTGGGGACCGACAGGCTCGCCATCAACTCGCGCCGCACGGCCCACTCGCCTGCCAACGGTTGAACCAGCCCCGCCAACTCGGGGAAGTGCAGCGCGATCAGGGGACGCGCGACGAGTTCGGTGACGCGGCCGCCCTCATAAGGCATCTCGACCGCTCCTCCGACGAACGGCCGCTCGTAGAAGCCCTTGACCAGCGAGGC
>JBQCDC010000052.1:0-2347 GCA_051961575.1 Marmoricola sp. | reverse complement strand
AGCCCGTTGATGATGGCGGCGATGGCGGTCATTCTGTTTCCGAAACTCGCGCTCGGGCTCTCGGGGTTCGAGACGGGCGTCGCCGTGATGCCTCTGGTGAAGGGCGATCCGAGCGACACCGAGACTGACCTCACCGGTCGCATCCGCAACACCCGCCGATTGCTCATGTCGGCCGCGGTCATCATGAGCATCTACCTCATCGGTAGCGCATTCGTGTGTTCCTGGCTGATTCCGGCGTCGGCGTTTGACACCGGCGGCCAGGCGAACGGCCGTGCCCTCGCCTATCTCGCCCACCTCTACCTGGGCAACGGGTTCGGAACGGCCTACGACATCTCCTCGGCGGCGATCCTCTGGTTCGCTGGCGCCTCCGCGATGGCGGGTCTGCTCAATCTCATTCCTCGCTATCTCCCTCGCTACGGCATGGCCCCTGATTGGGCCGGAGCCACTCGGCCGTTGGTCGTCGTCATCACCGGCGTCTCGTTCTTCATCACGTGGATCTTCAACGCGAGTGCTGACGCTCAGGGCAACGCGTACGCCACGGGCGTCCTGGTGCTGATCACATCCGCGGCGATCGCGGTGGCGCTAGCCGCGCTGCGCGTCAAGCAGCGCTACTGGTTCGCAGGCTTCATCGGCATTGCCGTCGTCTTCATCTACACGACCGGCACGAATATTCACGACCGCCCCGACGGTCTCTACATCGCCTCCTGCTTCATCGCTGCAATCGTCGCGGTGTCGTTGCTGTCGCGCTTCGTGCGCTCCTTCGAGCTGCGTATCACCGAGATCGATTTCGACGAGTCCGCGACGCGGTACCTGCGAGACGCGGCTCGGCGCAGCATCCGACTGGTCGCCCACGACCCCGAGCTGGGTGCGGTCGAGGAGTATCGGGCGAAGGTCCACCAGATCATGAAGGACAACGACATCCCCAACGCCGGCGACCTCATCTTCGTCGAGGTGTCCTTGGGGGACCCGTCCGACTTCGAGGCCAAGCTCGAGGTACACGGCCTGATCAAGCACGATCTCTATCGTGTTCTCGCGGTGCGGGCCCCTTCGGTCCCCAACGCCTTGGCCGCGATCCTACTCAACATCCGCGAGACCACCGGCGTGCTGCCGCACATCTACTTCGAGTGGACCGAGGGCAACCCCGCCCTCAATTTCGCGCGCTTCCTGCTCTTCGGCGCAGGTGAGGTCGCTCCGGTCACCCGCGAGGTGCTCCGGCGTGCCGAACCGGACCGCGACCGGCGTCCGCACCTGCACGTCGGCTGACGGAGGTTGAGGAGCGCCGGAGGTGCGTCACGAAACCCCGGAACGGACCCGGTGACGGGGTTGGGGCCGGCGACCAACTAGAGTTGGACGCCACTTTGCGCCATCCCGATCGCATCAAGGAATCACCGTGACTGATGCCGTTGCCGCCCGCGAAATCGCGGCCGAGCAGGACTTCGTCGACGTTGTGTACCAGCAACTCGAGGCGTCGTCCGCCTCGGCGTCCGCGCTTGCCCAGGAGGGCATCGGTCGCGGTCAGCTCGGTCACGAGGGCGGCCTAGTCGAGCGGGACGCCATGATGTTCCAGGCCGCCAAGCGCATCGCCTCGCTCGATGCCGCCCACGACGGCCTCGTGTTCGGCCGGCTGGACATGGGCGTGGAGATAGACGACGAGCCGCGCTACATCGGCCGCATCGGGCTGCGCGACGAGAACCATGACGTGCTCCTGATCGACTGGCGTGCGCCTGCGGCGGCGGTCTTCTACCAAGCGACGCACGCCGATCCGCACGGCGTCGTCCGTCGTCGCATCCTGCGCAGCAAGGGCGTCACCGTGATCGGCGTCGAGGACGACCTGCTCGACCCCGAGAACCCGGCCGCCGAGCGCCTCCCGAGCGTCGGTGAAGGCGCCCTGATGGCCCAGCTGTCGCGCGCCCGCGATCGGTCCATGCACTCGATCGTCGCGACCATTCAGGCCGAGCAGGACCGCGCGATCCGAGCCCCTCTCAAGGGCGTCGTCGCGATCAGCGGTGGTCCTGGAACGGGTAAGACGGTCGTCGCACTGCACCGGGCCGCCTATCTCCTCTATGCCGACCGACGCCGCTACGAGCGCGGCGGCGTTCTGGTGGTCGGGCCGTCGGGCGTCTTCATGAACTACATCGAGCGCGTGCTGCCGTCGCTCGGCGAGACCACGGTTGCGTTGCGCTCGTTGGGCCAGGTCGTCGATGGTGTCGAGGCTTCTCGTCGCGACGACCCGGCCGTGGCCGAGATCAAGGGGTCCTCGCGCATGGTCGAGCTGCTGCGCCGCACGGTGCGCCAGTCGGTCCCCGGCTCCCCGCGCCACTTCTCCTTCTTCTACCGCGACGACCGC
>JBQCDC010000051.1:0-18735 GCA_051961575.1 Marmoricola sp. | reverse complement strand
GTCTCGATGTTGGCGTACGTGTACGTGGCCGGGTGCTCGTCGTTGCGGAAGGCGGCGTTCTCGGCCGGCAGACCGAAGGAGTCCCAGCCCATGGGGTTCATGACCTCATAGCCCTTGAGCCACCAGTAGCGAGCCAGGACGTCGTGGAGCGCGGTCACCTCGGCGTGACCCATGTGCAGGTCGCCGCTCGGGTACGGGAACATCGTCAGCGCATAGCGCTTCTCACGCGGGCTGTCGTCCTGGGCGCGGAAAGGCTGAAGATCGTCCCAGATCGGAAGCCATTTCGCCTCCGCTGCATGGACGTCGTATCCGGCCTGCTCCTCGCGCTCGTTCACCCGCAAAGGTTACCGGGGCGGGCGACCTCGATATTCCTCGGTCCGGCGGCCAAACCCTGGGTCGGTCTCCCACCAGGGGCGGTCGACGATGGGTTCCTCGGCAGATTTCGTGACGCCGCCTCGCGGCTCCTCAATCTCCGTTGGGGCCGGGTGACGCAGCTCGCTGCGGGCCCACTGGAAGAACAGCATGACCAACAGCGGGATCGCGACGACCTCGGAGAAGGCCACGGCCAATCCACCCGCTAGATGCTGATCAGCAAGAACGTCGGAGATCCACGGGGGCTGGTGCGTCTTGAAGTAGCCGTCGGCAATGAGACTGCCGGCGGCCGTCAGCGCGATACCGGGAATGGCGTCCAGCAGACCGTCGAGCGCCGCGAACAACATCCGCAGCGGAGGTGTGCACCAGTTCGGCAGCAGGTCTTCGCCGAGCAGCGGCCATGCGAGCAGGCAGCCGGCGACGAGCGCGACCAGGTAGACCATGTTCATGATCCAGCCATGCTCCAGTGCCGGCTTGAGGAACGGCCCGAAGAACAGCACCATCTGGACGACGACGCCGAGTACGGCGGCAGCCAGCGGGAACGTGAAGATGCGGGCGACGCGGCCGTTGAGCACGCGATCCAACCGCGCAAGACCGGCGGGAGAACAACCGGCCCGCACCAGACCGACCGGATCCCCGGCAGCGAGAGCCACCGGAACAACCGTCATCAACAGTGTGATCTGCACTGCGAACGCCCAGGGAGCGGAGTGCTGATAGACCGCCAGCGACGACATCGTGCAGACGACGACTCCGCCCAGGCCCAGCACGAAGAAGGCCGCCGTCCGCCACCACGGCCAAACCGCCGCCCGCCACGCTCGCCAGAGATAGAAGGCACCCAGCAGTACGACGAATCCAGCGGCGAGAGGGTCGAAGTGCCACGCCGAGAACGCCTGTGCGAAGGAGTACGGCGGCGGAGTCACGGTTCCTATCGTAGAAGCAGCCAGCGCTTCTGCCGCTTCTGCTTGACCTCGTCAGCGACGGCCTTCTCTCCCGACAACAAGGGCTTGATCCACGCGTTCGCAGGGTCGGCGTCGACGAAGATCGCTTTGACCAGCAGTGTCATCGGCAAGGCGAGGATCGCACCGAGTGGCCCCAACACGAAGGCCCAGAAGATCAGGGACAGGAACGAGATCGTGGCTGTGAGACCCAACGCATCGCCGACGACCTTGGGCTGGATCAGCGACTGCACGACGAAGTTGATCAGGACGTACGCCACGATCACGATCAACATCTTGCTAACGCCGCCGTCGAGCAGAGCCAACAACGCAGGCGGAACCAGGCCGACCAGGAAGCCGATGTTGGGCACGAAGTTCGTGACGAACGAGAGCAAGCCCCACACCACCGCAGCCGGAATGCCGAGCCACCACAGGGCAATCGTGTTGAAGATCGCGCACACCAGACCGAAGGCCGCGGAGACGGCGAAGTAGCGGCGCACCCCGCGCGCGAAGTCCGCCAGGGCATCGGCCGTCTGCGCGTGTCGGTCGTGCTCACCCCGCATCTGACGCACGAAGCCGGGCGCATCGAAGGCGCCGAACAGCACGACGAGCGCGAACAGCAACAGGTTGGTGAGGAACGACTTCACCTGACCCGCTGCTGACTGCAGGATCGGCACGAGCTGACCGATGTCGAGCTTCGAGATGCCCCGGTTGATCTGCTCCTGGCTGACGCCGTGTCGTTGCAACCAAGAGCCGAGGTGGTTCAGCTGGTCATTGAACTTGCCTGAATAGTTCGGAACGAGATTGATCAGCTGCTCAACCGAGAGAACCAGCGACCAGAGGATCGCGACAACCACCAGGTAGACCGCCAACACCGTGGCGGCCGACGCCAGGATCTGCACGGGGCCACGAGGCAGCGGGAGCTTCTCCACCCACGTGCGGATCGGGTAGACCGTGATGACCAGAACGATCGCCAGAATCACCGGGCCGGCGAAGCCTGCGATCATCTTGAGGCCCCAAATGGCGATCACCGCGGCCGCCATCGCGAGCAGCGTGGTCATCGCGCGCGACATCGGCCGCCCGGCTGGGTCGCTCTGGATCTCGTTCGTGTCGCTCATCCTTCGCCCCCAGTGCTCCTAGCGCTTCCGCTTCTCGCGCGGTCGCTGCTGCAGGTCGATCGGCGTGCCGACGAACCCGAAGTCCTCGCGGAGGCGCCGTTCGATGAATCGAAGGTACCCCGCGTCGAGCTTCCCGGACGTGAAGAGGATGAATGTCGGCGGGGCGGTTTGCGCCTGCGTTCCGAAGAGGATGCGCGGCTGCTTGCCGCTGCGGACCGGGTGCGGGTGCTCGGCCACCAGGCGCCCGAGGAAGTTGTTCAGGGCGCCCGTCGAGATCCGTGTCTCCCAACCTTCGAGCGCCGCTTCCAGTGCGGGCACCAGCCGATCCACGTGCCAGCCCGTCTTCGCCGTGATGTTGATCCGAGGAGCCCACTGCACCTGAACGAGGTCGCGCTCGTACTCGCGCTCCAGGTAGTAGCGGCGCTCATCGTCGACCAGGTCCCACTTGTTGAAGGCGATCACCAGCGCGCGGCCCGACTCGCGGACTGTCTGGACGATCCGCAGGTCCTGCTCGGAGATCGACTGCGAGCCGTCGATGATCAGCACCGCGACCTCGGCACGCTCGATCGCAGTCGTGGTCCGCAGGGAGGCGTAGTACTCGTGGCCCGAAGCGGTCTTGACCCGCTTGCGGATGCCGGCGGTGTCGATGAAGCGCCAGGTCGTTCCGCCGAGCTCGACCAGCTCGTCGACGGGGTCGACGGTGGTGCCGGAGGCATCGTCGACGACGACGCGGTTCTCCCCGGCGAGCTTGTTGAGCAGCGACGACTTCCCGACGTTCGGGCGCCCGATGATCGCGATGCGACGCGGTCCGCCGACCTCGGCGAAGCGCTCCGCCGGGGCCTCGGGCAACGCAGCCAGACAGGCGTCGAGCATGTCGCCGGAACCGCGACCATGCAGGGCGGAGACCGGCCACGGCTCCCCCAGTCCGAGGTTCCACAACATCGCGGCCTCGGCCTCGGTGCGCTGGTCGTCCACCTTGTTGGCGGCGAGCACCACGGGCTTGCCCGACTTGCGCAGGATGCGGACGACAGCCTCGTCGGAGTCGGTGATGCCGACGGTCGCGTCGACGACGAACAACACCGCGTCCGCGACGCTGACGGCCATCTCCGCCTGGGCGGCGATCTGCTCGGCGAGCCCGCGCGCGTCCGGGTCCCATCCGCCAGTGTCGACCACCGTGAAGGAGCGGCCGTTCCAGGTCGCGTCGTAGGAGACCCGGTCACGGGTGACGCCCGGTCGGTCCTCGACCACCGCTTCGCGTCGCCCGATGATCCGGTTCACCAGCGTCGACTTTCCGACGTTCGGTCGCCCGACCACCGCGAGGATGGGCGGGGCGCCGGCCTCGGTCACGGATGCGTCTTCTTCGTACTCAGTCATCTGATACCTCGTTGGCCAGCGCCACGATCCGGGCGACGACCTGTTCTAACGTCTCGTGGGTGCTGTCCACATGGATCGCACCATCGGGAACCACCAGCGGGGCGGTGGCACGTGTTGAATCGATGGCGTCACGGCGCAGCAGCTCAGCTTGCGTCGTCGCGCGGTCGCCATCCACCTCGAGTGCTCGGCGTTCTGCGCGAGCGGACGGGTCGGCACTGAGGTAGATCTTGAGATCGGCGTTGGGGGCGACGACCGATCCGATGTCACGACCCTCGACGACGATCCCTCCCTCGCCGATGATCGCGCGCTGCAACTGGAGCAGGCGCTCGCGCACCGCCGGAACCGCTGCGACCGGGCTGACCGCCGCCGTTGCTGCCGCACCTCGGATCTCGACCTCCACATCGACGCCGTCGAGGCAGATCGTCGGGTGGTCCGGATCGGTACCGGACTCGATCACCAGGGTTGGGACATGCGCCGCCACGGCGTCGGCATCAGAAACGTCCACGCCCTGCTTGAGCATCGCTACGGCAACCGCTCGGAACTGGGCGCCGGTGTCCAGGTACCGCAGCCCGAGCGCCTTGGCCACGCCACGGGAAGTACTTGACTTCCCCGAACCTGAGGTGCCGTCGATGGCAACCACCAAGTCCTTGTACGCGTTCATGACTCTCCGCTGACCCTTCGTCGTGGCAACTTCTCCACAGCGACGCCGCGGGATAGGGGGAATCCTATCGGTGCGTGGTCCACCCGCGCTCGCTCAGCGCATCCGCCAAGCGTCCGATCGCACCCGTGGCGATCGTGAGCTCCAGGAGTCCGACCGGCCGCGCGGGATCGTGCTCGATGCGCAGGTCCTCGATGTTGATCCCGATCTCGCCCACGGCGCGGAACAGTCGGGCCAGTTCACCGGGCCCATCCGGAACGACGACGAACAGCGAGCCCGAGTCGATCGCGGGGCTACCGTGCTTGCCCAGCAACGACCCGCGGCCGGTGTTGCCCCGCATGAGGATCTCCTCGAGAATCTCGAGACTCTCGCCGTCCTTGACCGTGAGGGCGCGGATCGCGCGGTCCAGCTCGTTGCGAACCTCCTGGAGGACCTCGGTGACCATCGGCGCGTTGGCGAGCAGGATCTGGCCGTACAGATCCGGGTCGCCCGCGGCAACCCGCGTGATGTCGCGAACTCCCTGTCCACTCAGCACGAGGTGTGCGGGTTCCGCATCCGTGAGCTGCCCCGCAACGAGGACGGACAGAAGATGAGGCAGGTGCGAGGTGCGTGCGACGGCATGATCGTGCTCGACCGGCGACATACGCACCGGCACGGCACCACAGAGCTCCACCAGCTCCTCGACGAGCTCCATGGCCATCTGCTCGGCGTGGACGTGCTGGGTGATCGCCCAAGGGCGGCCTTCGAAGAGGGCGGAGCTGGCCGCCAGCGGACCGGAGCGCTCGTTGCCCGCCATCGGGTGTCCCCCGACGTAGCGAGCGAGCGCTCGATCCTCGACCTGGTCGGCGACCTCCTCCAGCGGCCCGGCCTTCACCGAGCCCACATCCGTGACGTAGGCGCCGTCATCGAGCGCCTCCACGATGCTCGCCGCCAGGTGTGCGGGAGGCACCGCGACCACCACGAGCTGGGGGCGTTGGTGCTGCGGACGCGGGATGCCAGCGCCGAGGCTGGTCGCGGTGCGGACGTGCTCGGAGTTGATGTCGCTCAACCAAACCTCGATGCCGGCCTTGCGCAAGGCGAGGGCGATCGAGGTTCCCAGCAGCCCCGCGCCCAGCACCTCGACGGGGCCCTTCAGCACCCTAGGCATCGGGGATCTCCTGGACGTTGGCCAGGTCGCGTCGCAGGGCCGCGGCACCGTGGAGGTAGACGTGGGTGACCTCGGCGCGGGTCAGGTGCGTCTCCACATGAGCCATCATGCGCACGACCCGAGGCATCGAGCCATCGATCTCCAGCTCGCGCGCGCAGATCAGCGGAACGTCGTGGAAGCCGAGCTGCCGAGCGGCATAGGCCGGGAACTCGCTGTTGAGGTCGGAGGTCGAGGTGAAGATGATGCTGATGAAGTCGTCGAGCGTGAGCTCGTTGGCCTCCATCGTGCCGCGGACCATCTCCGCCACGCGCGCCAGGAGGTGGTCACGCTCGTCCGTCTCCAGCTGAGTTGCCCCTCGCACCGCTCGCACGCTCATGGCCTCAGAGTAGCGAGGTCGCGGGGCCTCGGCGCTCAGAGTTCGGCGCTGTCGAGCAGAGCGCCCAGCTCCTGCTCCGTGACCTCGCGCAACCCACCGACTCGGAGATTGCCCATGCCGATCGGCCCGATCCGCGTCCGGGTCAGCTTGACGACCGGATGCCCGACCTCGGCGAGAAGGCGCCGCACGATGCGATTGCGACCCTCGTGGATGACCAGCTCCACGATGGTGCGCCCGCCGTGCTCGGAGACCACCCGAACCGCGCTCACCGGGACCGGACCGTCCTCGAGCGTCACTGTGTCGCGCAGGCGTCGCAGCGTCGCCTTGGTGACCACGCCTTCGACCTCGGCCACGTAGGTCTTGTCGATCTCGAACGACGGATGGGCCAACCGCTGAGCGAAGTCGCCGTCGTTCGTCAGGAGGATGAGTCCCGAGGTGTCGGTGTCCAGGCGTCCGACGTGGAAGAGACGCTCCGGCCGATCGGCCACCACATCGCCGAGGTTGCGACGGCCCTGGGGGTCGGACATGGTCGAGACCACACCGCGCGGCTTGTTCAACACCAGGTAGACGTGATCGCTGACCGGAGGTAGGCGCCGGCCGTCGACGCGAATGACCGCTCGCGTCGGGTCGATCTTGGTGCCCAGCCGCGTGACGACCTCGCCGTCCACCTCGACGGCACCGTCCAGCATGAGCTCCTCGCAGCGTCGCCGGCTGGCGACGCCCGAAAGCGCCAGGAACTTCTGCAGCCGGATCAGACCGTCGTCATCCGTGGGTACGGAACGTGTCATTCCTAGTCGCCGATCGATTCCTCGAGGTCGAGATCGCCGAGGTCCGGCAGGAACGGCGCGAGCTCCGGGAGCTCGTCCAGGCTTCCGATCCCGATCCGCTCGAGGAAGTAGCTCGAGGTGCGGTAGAGATGCGCCCCCGTCTCGCGGTCCGTGCCGGCGTCTTCGACGAGGCCTCGGTTGAGCAGGGTGCGCATCACGCCGTCCACGTTGACCCCGCGAATGGCGGACACGCGAGCGCGGCTCACCGGCTGGCGGTAGGCGACGACCGCCAGGGTCTCGAGGGCGGCCTGGGTGAGTCGTGCTTGCTGGCCCTCGAGGAGGAACGCCTCGACGACCGGGGCGAACTCGGCACGGGTGTAGAACCGCCAGCCGCCGCCGACCTCGCGCAGCTCGAATCCACGCCCGTCGGCCGCGTACTCGCCGGCCAGGCCGTTCAGCGCCTCGGCGACCTCGTCGGTGGGGTAGCCCAGCACCGCCGCGAGCGCGGTGACCTCCAGAGGCTGGTCGGCCACCATCAGTACAGCCTCGAGGGCCGGCCGGAGGTCGGCCAGCGGCACAGCGAGCACCTCCGCGGCGTCATCGGTGACCGCCTCGGTCTCCACCTGGGTCTCGGCTACGTCGTTAGTCATCACGGCCATCCTCGTCGATGTCGGTCGTCTCCTCGGCTTCGGGCAGCGGCGCCTGGCCATCGAACTCGTCGATGAGATCGACCTCGGTGTCCTCGTCTCCGGTCCACCGGATCGTCAGCTCTCCGAGCGGGGTCAGTTGGTCGAACGCGACCACGCCCTCACGGAACAGCTCCAGCAGGGCGAGGAAGCGCGCCACCTTGGTCAGGGTGTCCGGCGCATCGGCGGCCAACGCCCGGAACGTCGAGGCGCCGCTGAGCTTGAGCACCGAGATCAACACGCCCGCCTGCTCACGGACACTCACCGCCGGTGCGTGGATGTGGTGCATCGGCACGTCCAGCGTCGGCTTCGGTTGCATCGCCCGCGCGGCGAGCTGCGCGAAGTCCTCCAGCCCGATGCCGATCAGCACCTCGGGAAGAAGCGTCGCGAACCGCTCCTCGAGCCCGACCTCGCGCGGGTGGCGGTGAGCCTGCGACTCGAACCTCTCCTCGAGGATGCCCGCGACCTGCTTGAACGCGCGGTACTGGAGCAAGCGGGCGAACAGGAGGTCGCGCGCCTCAAGCAGCGCGAGGTCCTCCTCGTCCTCGACCTCCGCTTGCGGGAGCAGCCGCACCGCCTTGAGGTCGAGGAGCGTCGCCGCCACGAGGAGGAACGACGTCGTCTCCTCGAGATCCTCCGCGCCGTCCGCGCTCTCGCGCATCGCTCTGATGTGCGCGATGAAGTCGTCCGTGACCCGCGAGAGAGCAATCTCGGTGACGTCGAGCTTGTGCTTGCCGATCAGCGAGAGCAGCAGGTCGAAGGGGCCCTCGAAGTTCTCCAGCCGAACCGCGAAGCCCGTAGTGGGCTCGCCGTCGACGTTGTCGGGGACGGGAACCTCGGTGAGCGAATCGGTCACGAGGCTGAGAGCCGCTGGACCAGGACGCTCTCGTCGCCGTTCTCTTCCAGGTCCGCCAGCGCGATCGCGATCGCCTCACGCACGAGGCGCCCGCGGTCGACCGCCACACCCTGCATGCGCCGCAGCGACAGTCGAGCGTGCTCGATCTCGAGGAGCTCGTCGGCCGTCACGTAGACGGTCATCTTCTCGTCGTGCCGCACGCGTCCGCTCGACCTGCCCGAGCGCTTGGGACCGTCCGCAGCCTCGGCTGGTTCGGGATCCTCCGCCGCAACGAGACGCGCTCGCTCCGGTGCCGTCGGTCGGAACAGGTCGTCGGCCGTCGGCATGTTCACCCGTCGAGGCAACGGACGAGCACCTCCTTCGCCAACTGGCGGTAGGAGTCGGCACCGGCCGACGTGGATGCGTAGCTGGTGATCGGCTCACCGGCGACGGTGGAGTCGGAGAACTTCACCGTGCGACGGATGACGGTGTGGAAGACCGCGTCACCCCAGGCCTCGACCAGGCGTGCCATGACCTCACGGCTGTGCAGCGTGCGACCGTCGAACATCGTGCCGAGCACGCCGTCGACCTCGAGGCCGGGGTTCAGACGCTCGCGGACCTTGTCGATGGTGGTCTTGAGCAGCGCGACGCCTCGCAGGGCGAAGTACTCGCACTCGAGCGGGATGATCACGCCGTTGGACGCGGTCAGCGCGTTGACGGTCAGGAGGCCGAGCGAGGGCTGGCAGTCGATCAGCACGACGTCGTAGAGCGCGTGGGCCGGCGCCAACACCCGCTGGAGCGTCTGCTCGCGCGCCACCTCGTGGACCAACTGAACCTCAGCCGCCGACAGATCGATGTTGGAGGGCAGCAGGTCCATCCCCTCGACACTGGTCTTGACGATGACGTCGCTGATGGCGACGTCCTGCTGCATGAGCAGGTTGTAGACGGTGAGCTCCATCTGGTGCGGGTTCAGACCCAGACCGACGGAGAGCGAGCCCTGGGGATCGAAGTCGACGAGCAGGACCTTCAGACCGAACTCGGCCAGCGAGGCACCGAGGTTGATCGTGGTCGTGGTCTTGCCGACGCCACCCTTCTGGTTGCACATCGAGATCACGCGCGCGTTGCCGTGCTGCGTTCGCGGCTTGGGCTCGGGCAGGAAGGGCATGGGTCGGCCGGTCGGGCCGATCTCGACCTCGGCGGCCTTCTCGGCAGGAAATGCGAGGACGGGCGAGGGCGCATCGTCCACGATCGTGGGAGCGACGGGCGGCGGCGGGGCGGTAGGTCGCGGGGGTATCGATCCAGCAGTGGCACCAGGAGTTCCGTACAGGTCACCACTGGACATAGAGCACCCTCCATAGGGAATTGATGGACCCGAAACCGTCTGTGCCGAACCCCGTTGCCGACGTCTCGCTTTGTCGACATGACGATGGCTTCCGCGAACTCTATGCACCTCGCAGGGCGGTCCACAACGCCGGATCGGGACTAACTCGCGAGCGCACAGGGCGGACCGCGAACGTGTGCATTAGGTCACGCGCAGTTCCACAGGTTCTCAAGCCCTGTGGGTAAATCTGTGGACAACGCGTGGCGCGTTCAGTTGCTCTTGAGGGCTCGCGGATGGGCGGCCGCGTACATCTCGCGCAAGCTGTCGACCGTCACCAAGGTGTAGATCTGCGTGGTGGTGACGGACGAGTGGCCTAGCAACTCCTGCACAACGCGCACGACGGCACCACCCTCCAGAAGGTGGGTCGCGAACGAGTGTCGCAACGTGTGCGGTGAGACCTCGGCCGTGATACCGGCCCGCTCCGCGGCGCGCGCGATGATCGCCCACGCACTTTGGCGCGAGAGTCGCCCTCCCCGCGCGTTGAGGAACAATGCACCACGGGCCGATGACCCGCTCGCCGCCAGCTCCGGACGCGCGTTCTGCAGGTAGGCCGCGATGGCGGCGCACGCATAGCGCCCCACCGGCACGATCCGTTCCTTGGATCCCTTGCCACGCAGGAGGACCGACGTGTCGTCGGAGGCCAGGTCAAGGTCATCGACATCCAGCCCGACCGCCTCCGAGATGCGAGCGCCCGTGCCGTACAGCAGTTCGAGCAGGGCACGGTCGCGCATCGCCAGCGCCGTGCCCGCGGATCCGGCGGCTTCCAGGATCGCTTCGATCTGGTTCAACGGGAGGGCCTTGGGGAGGCGCTTGGTCGGCGTCGGAGGTCGCACTCCCCCGGCCGGGTCGCCGCTCGCCAAGCCGTCACGGGCGGCGAACTTGTGGAACCCTCTCACCGCGATCACCGCACGGCCCGCGGACGAGGCACCCAGCGCAGGATGCCGGTCATCGCCCTGACGGAGAGCGGCGAGGAAGCCGGCCACTCGCTGCTCGTCGATGTCATCGAGGTTCTCGATGTCCTGCGCCGCCAAGTAGGCCAAGTAGCGCTTGAGGTCACGTCGGTAGGAGACCAACGTGTTCTCGGCCAGCCCGCGCTCCACGCGCAGATGGTCGAGATAGGTCTGGACGGCGACCGTTACCTCGCTCAGGACGGCGCCCGACCGGATGCAAGGGCCTCGGTGACCGGCACGGAGCTCAGCCCGTGTGCCTCCGCTACCGGCGCGTTGGTCAACCGGCCGGCGTGCGTGTTGAGGCCAGCCGCCAGCGCGTGGTCGTCGCGCATTGCCTGCTGCCAACCCTTGTTCGCCACGGCGACAACATACGGCAGCGTCGCGTTGGTGAGCGCGTACGTCGAGGTGTTCGGAACCGCGCCGGGCATGTTCGCCACGCAGTAGAAGATCGAGTTGTGGACCGTGAAGGTGGGGTCGGCATGCGTGGTCGGGTGCGTGTCCTCGAAGCAGCCGCCCTGGTCGACGGCGATGTCCACCAGCACGGAGCCCGGCTTCATCGCGGCCACCAGCTCGTTGCTGACGAGCTTGGGCGCGGCCGCGCCCGGGATGAGGACGGCTCCGATGACGAGGTCGGCCTCGAGCACCTGCTGCTGAATGACGAGCCGCGACGACGCCAAACCGTGAACGCGGTTGTTGTAGCGCCAGAACGACAGGCGGAGCTTCTCCAGGTCGGTGTCCACGAGCGTGACGTCGGCACCCATTCCGAGCGCGATGTTGGCAGCGTTCTGACCCGAGACACCGGCCCCGATGATGACGACCTTGGCGTTCGCCACGCCGCCGACGCCGCCCATCAGGACGCCACGCCCGCCCTGAGCACGCATCAGCGCGTGCGCGCCGACCTGCGGTGCCAGGCAACCGGCCACCTCCGACATCGGGTACAGCAGGGGCAGACCGCCCGAGGCGAGCTGCACGGTCTCGTAGGCGATTCCGGTGGTCCTGGTGGCGAGGAGTGCGTCGGTCAGCGGTCGGTCAGCGGCCAGGTGCAGATAGGTGAAGAGCGTGAGGTCGTCGCGGAGGCGGTGATACTCCGACTCGATCGGCTCCTTGACCTTGAGCACCATCTCGGCGCTTCCCCAAACCTCGTCGGCGCTGTCGAGAATCTTGGCGCCGGCGGCCAGGTACTCGGAGTCTGGGATCTGGGACCCGACGCCGGCTTCGCGTTCGACGAAGACCTCGTGCCCGTGCGCTGTCAGCTCATGGACGCCGATCGGCGTCAGGGCGACGCGGTACTCGTTGTTCTTGACTTCCTTCGGTACTCCGACGCGCACAGGCTGCTCCCTCTACAACTCGTTGAGTTCTCCCTGACATTTGAGCACCTGATAGGCGAGCACCGCCATGGTCACGGGGCCTTGACGCACCTGACCCGAGAGAACGGCGGCGAGAAGCTCCTCCATCGGCACCATGAACGACTCGAGCTCGGCCTCCTCGTGCTGCATGGCGAAGTCGCCGCGCGGCGCGTGACTCAAGCCCGTCGCGAGGTAGATGTGGTGGACCTCCTGGCTCACCCCTGCGGTCGGATAGACGCTCAGGAGGTGGCGCCAGTGCTCGGCCTGGAGCTCCGCCTCCTCGCGAAGCTCCCGTTTCGCCGTCTCGATCGGATCCTCCCCGGCGACGTCACAGACGCCCGCCGGCAGCTCGACCATCATCGAGAGCGCGTTGTGCCGGTACTGCCGGATGCAGCAGGCGCGTTCCTTCTCATCGACGGCCAGCACGAGTGCGGCGCCCGGGTGCTCGATCACCAACCGTCGGAAGGTGTCCTCGGGATGACCCGGGCGCGACAGGAAGTCCTCACGCACACCGAGGATCCAGTTGTCGTGATGGATGTCGCGTGAGCCCGACACCGGCCAGCTGGCAGGCTCGTCTCTGAGGTCGGCCACCGCGCCTCTACTCGAGGTCGTCGTCCGAGGGAGCGCGACGCAGCCCCGACTCGTCGATCGGGAAGCGCAGCTCGCGCTGGCGCTCCAGCGCAGCTCCCATCAGACCGACGAACAGCGGGTGCGGACGCGTCGGCCGCGAGCGCAGCTCGGGGTGCGCCTGCGTGGCCACGTAGTACGGGTGCACCTCGGTCGGCAGCTCGACGAACTCGACCAGGTCGAGGTCGGGGTTGAGACCCGAGAAGACCAGGCCGGCTTCCTCGAGCTGCGCGCGGTAGGCGTTGTTGACCTCGTAGCGGTGGCGGTGACGCTCCTCGATCTTGTCGGCGCCGTACACGTCCCGCACGACGGTGCCGGACTTGAGCGCGGCCGGGTACAGGCCCAGACGCATCGTCCCGCCCAGATCACCAGCCCCCTCGACGAAGGCCTCCTGCTCCGCCATCGTGGCGATGACCGGGACGGCGGTGTTCGGGTCGAACTCGGTCGACGCGGCGCCGTCGAGGCCCAGCACGTTGCGCGCGTACTCGATGACCATGCACTGCAGACCCAGGCATAGCCCCAGCGTGGGGATGCCGTGGGTGCGCGCGTACGTCAGCGCCCCGAGCTTGCCCTCGAGGCCACGGATGCCGAATCCACCGGGCACGCAGATCGCGTCCACCTCGGCGAGCCGTCGGGCCGCACCCTCGGGGGTCTCGCACTCATCGGAGGGGATCCACTCGACGTTGACCTTGGCCGCGTGCGCGAACCCGCCGGCACGCAGGGCCTCGACCACCGAGAGGTACGCGTCGGGCAGGTCGATGTACTTGCCGACCAGCGCGACGGTGAGCTCCTCGTCCGGGTGGTGCACCTTGCGGAGCAGGTCGTCCCACAGCGACCAGTCGACGTCGCGGAACGGGAGGTTCAGACGGCGCACCACGTAGGCGTCCAGGCCCTCGCGGTGAAGAACCTTGGGGATGTCGTAGATCGACGGGGCGTCGGCCGCGGTGACCACCGCCTCCTCGTCGACGTCGCACATGAGCGCGATCTTCTTCTTGATGCCTGCAGGCAGTTCACGATCGGCGCGGCAGACGATCGCGTCGGGCTGGATACCGATCTGGCGCAGCGCCATGACCGAGTGCTGCGTCGGCTTGGTCTTCAGCTCCTTCGACGGACCGATGAACGGCACCAGCGAGACATGCACGAAGAAGACGTTGTCGCGCCCGATCCGCTGCCGGACCTGACGTGCGGCCTCGAGGAACGGCAGCGACTCGATGTCACCGACGGTTCCGCCGACCTCCGTGATGCACACGTCGACGCCGGGGGCGTGCATGGAGAGGATCCGGTCGACGATCTCGTTGGTGATGTGCGGGATGACCTGGACGGTCTCGCCGAGGAAGTCGCCACGACGCTCCTTGGCGATGACGTTGGAGTAGACCTGGCCCGTGGTCACGTTGGCGTTGGCCGAAAGGTCGGTGTCGAGGAAGCGCTCGTAGTGGCCGATGTCGAGGTCGGTCTCCGCACCGTCGTTGGTCACGAAGACCTCGCCGTGCTGGAAGGGATTCATCGTGCCGGGATCCACGTTGAGGTAGGGATCCAGCTTCTGCATGGTGACGCTGAGACCACGGGACTTGAGGAGTCGACCGAGGCTGGAGGCCGTAAGACCCTTGCCCAAAGAGGAGGCGACCCCTCCCGTGACGAAAACGTGTTTGGTCTGCCGGGTCCGGGGGCTCATCTCCACGGGATTCGATCCTATCAAGTCTCCGGAGGGTTCTGTCAGCGCGAACCGCGAGCCATCTCCAACAACTCGCGAGCGTGCGCCTGGGCGCTGTCGGAGTCATCCTGCCCGGCGAGCATGCGGGAGAGCTCGACGACGCGCTCCGCATCGTCCAGCGTGGTCACGTCGGAGGTGGTCACCGACCCCTCGGCGCTCTTGCGAACGACCACGTGCTGATCCGCGAAGGCAGCGACCTGCGGAAGGTGGGTGACCACGAGCACCTGGGCCGACCGCGACAGCATGGCGAGTCTGCGGCCGATCTCCACCGCGGCTCGACCCCCGACGCCGGCGTCGACCTCGTCGAAGACGAAGGTGGGCACGGTTCGCGTGTTCGCCAGCACGACCTCGAGCCCGAGCATCACTCGCGACAACTCGCCGCCCGACGCTCCGCGGTTCAGGGGGCGCGGCTCCAGGCCCGCGTTGGCGGTCAGGAGGAACTCGACCTCGTCCGCACCCGTGTCGTGCAGCGAGGTGGGTCGGACTTCGACGACCAACTCGGCATGCTGCATGGACAGCGAGCGGATCTCGGACGTCACAGCCTCACCCAGCGTGCCGGCGGCGACCCGTCGAAGGTCGCTGAGCTCCTCGGCAAACTTGGCGACCTCGCCACCGAGCTGTTCGGCCCCGCTCTCCAACTCGGCGATCCGAGTCTCGCTCTGATCTAGGTCGAGCAGTCTCCGCGAGGATTCCTCCGCCCACGCGAGGACCTCGCTCAGGTTCTCACCGTAGGCACGGGTCAGCCCGGCGAGATCAGCGCGCCGCTGAGCGACGGCCTCCAAGCGCAGCGGATCCACTTCGATGCCGTGCGCGTAGGACGCGACGTCGCCGGCCAGGTCCGTGACCAGATAGCTGACCTCGGCGACGCGATCGGCCAGCGCAGCAGCCTGCGCGTCGTGCTCGCGCACCCCCTCGAGGGCGCGACGAGCCGCTGCCAACGCACCGAGAGCGTCGGGGCCGTCGTCCGCCGACAGCGCACCGCTCGCCGTGTCCGCGGCCAGTCGGAGCGTGTCGGCGTGAGCGAGCCGATCCTCCTCGGCACGCAGGTCGACGTCCTCGCCGACCTGCGGCGACACCTTCTCGATCTCGGCCAGGCCGAGGCGAAGAAGCTCGGCCTCCCGCGCACGATCGCGAGCCTGAGCGCGAGCCTCCGCCAACTCTCGTTCGACCGCGCGGAGACGTCGGAATCGCTCGGTGTACGCGGTCCGCACCTTCTCGAGCTCAGGACCGCCGAACTCGTCCAGCGCCTGGAGTTGTGTCTCCGCGCGCAGCAACCGGTGCTGGTCCGACTGCCCGTGGACGGCCACCAACTGGTCGGCAAGGTCACTGAGAACGGCGACGGGAACGCCGGCGCCGCCCACGAAGGCCCGGCTGCGCGACTCCGAGCTGACCTGGCGTCCGATGAGCAGGACGTCGTCCTCGACTTCACCACCCGCGCCGGTCACGGTCTCCGCGATCGAGGCCGCTGCCGCGCTGTCGGCCGGTAGCCTCACCGCACCCTCGACGCGCGCGAAGGGCGCCCCCGTGCGGACGGCGCCTGTGTCCGCACGGTTTCCGAGCAGGAGCCCGAGCGCGGTCACGAGCATCGTCTTGCCCGCGCCGGTCTCGCCGGTGATGACCGTGAAGCCATCGGAGAACTCGAGCGCTGACTCGTCGATCACGCCCAGACTGCGGATCCGGATCTCTTCGATCATTCAGCTGCCCCGCGCTGGCCGTTCCGCCGCTGAGCGGCGCCGCGCCAGCCCTCGACCGGCAGGTCGAACTTGGCCACCAGGCGATCGGTGAACGGCGCCTCGTGGATGCGGACCAGCCGGACGGGCTTCGTCCCGCGACGCACCTCTACCCGCGCACCCGGAGGAAGCTCGACTCGGCGTCGTCCGTCGCACCACAGAATTCCGGCGCCCTGCGTGTCCGCGAGCACCTCCACGGCGAGAACCGAGGACGGCGCCGCCACAAGAGGTCGAGCAAAGAGCGCGTGCGCGCTGATCGGCACCATGAGCAGTGCCTCGACGGTGGGCCACACCACCGGACCGCCGGCGCTGAAGTTGTAGGCAGTGGACCCGGTCGGCGTCGCGAACACGACTCCGTCGCAGCCGAATCGACTCAGCGGACGGTGATCGACCTCGATGACGACCTCGAGCATGCGCTCCCTGGCCGCCTTCTCGACACTGGCGTCGTTGAGTGCCCAAGTGGAGCCCACGACCGCCTTGTCCCGCATGATCTGAACGTCGAGGGTCAGGCGCTCCTCGATCGAGTAACGGCGCGAGACCACCGCATCGATCATCGAGTCGACGTCCTCGCCCTCCAGCTCGGCGAGGAAGCCGACGTGTCCCAGGTTCACGCCCAGGATCGGGATCCCAGACTCGTGCGTCAGCTCCGCGGCGCGCAGGATCGTTCCGTCGCCGCCGAGGCTGATCACCAGGTCGCAACCGGTGGCCAGGTCATCGGCGGACGCGAGCTCGATGCCGTCGCCCGGGCCCACGTCCAAGGCAGGTTCCTCGTCCTTGACCAGGCGCACCCGCAGTCCGTGCTGACGGAGCGAGCGGACAACCTGGCGCGCGACGACGTGCGCGTCGCCGCGCCGAGAGTGCGTGAGCACGGCAACGCGGCGCGGCACAGCGCTGCTGTCGCTAGTCATGCGAACCCTCCGCCCCGCTCGTCTGAGGAACCTGTCCACCATGACCGTATACGGCCGCGTCGACATCGTCAGAGGTCAGCGTCGCCTCTCCGGCCCGCAGCAACAAGAAGAACTCGACGTTCCCGGACGGTCCGGGGAGCTGACTGCGGGACACGGCGTGAGCGCCCCAACCCCTCGTCGCGGCTGCCGACGCCACCGCCATGACCGCCTCGGCTCGCAGGGCCGGATCGCGGACGACTCCCCCCTTGCCCAGTCGCTCCTTCCCCACCTCGAACTGTGGCTTCACCATCAGGACGAGGTCGGCATCGGGCCGGCTGACCCCGATGAGCGCATCGAGCACCAACTCGAGGGAGATGAACGACAGATCGCCGACGACGACGTCGACCGGGTCACCGATCTGCTCAAGCGTGAGCGCCCGGATGTTGGTGCGGTCGTGCACCACGACGCGCGGGTCGGACTGAAGCGACCAAGCGAGTTGCCCGTACCCCACGTCGACGGACAGGATCTCACGGGCACCCGCGCGCAACAGCACGTCGGTGAAGCCGCCGGTCGAGGCGCCGGCATCCAGGCAGCGCTTGCCCTCGACATTCACGCCACGATCGGCGAAGTCGCGCAGCGCGCCGGCCAGCTTGTGACCACCTCGGCTGACGTAGTCGACGGCGTCCTCGTCCAGACGCACGACGATGTCCGCGTCACGCGCCACGTTCGTCGCGGGCTTCGTCGCGACATGGCCGTTGACGCTCACACGCCCGTCCGCGATCAGGGACGAGGCGGTCTCGCGGGAGCGAGCCAGAGAGCGACGCACGAGCTCGGCGTCGAGGCGGAGGAGCCGTCCGCTCATCAGGCTTCCGCTGCTGGAGGGGCAGCCCCCTCGTCCGCCTCGGCCGCGGGCGCGGTCAGAGCGGTCCGTAGCGCGTCATGAGCGCGCTCGAAGGTCTGTGCGTGCGTAGCGAGGTCAGCATCACCGAGCGCGGCGATCTCAGCCATCGCCTCGTCGACACCTGCGTGCCCGGTGCTGAAGCTGCCGCCGAAGCTGGTCGCGTCCTCGCCCTCGTTCATGCCACGAAATCTACCGGGGCGGACGGACGTCATCGACCCGCACGACCGTGTCCTGTGGATGGCTTTCGGCTCGGTCCCGGTGCGACCACGCCGCGCTCGCGGCGCAGCGCCACCAGTCGTCGTCGGATCCGGACCCCTCGAGGACGAGGCGCGAGTCGTCCGTGACGCTCGCTCGCCAGCCACCCAGAACCCAGGCAGTGCCCTCCTGCCGAGGAGCCGGGTGGACGTCGTGGAGGCCGTTGAGGTCGGCGGCGATGTAGGTCGGGCGTTCGTCCGGGGTCGCCTCGACCAGGTCGCGCAACGTGGTGACGCCGGTGCGCACCAGGAGGCTCGGCCACCCGACGTTCGCGGCTCCGGCCATGTCGGTGTCGAGGCGATCCCCGACGAACAGCGGGCGCTTCGCCCCGCTCCGGCGCTCGACCTCGCGCAGCAGAGGAGGCTCGGGCTTGCCCGCGACGACGGGGGCCCGGCCGCTGTACGTCGCGACGAGATCGACCAAGGCGCCGTTACCCGGACCGACGCCCAGGCTCGTCGGGATGGTGCGATCCATGTTCGACGCCACCCAGTAGTGGCCGCTCTTCACGAGGATCGCGCCGGCCACGACGCGTCGCCAGGGCATGTCGGGTCCATATCCCTGCACGACCGCATCAGCTCCGTCCTCGGCGTCGAACACCGGCACGAGACCACTCTCGCGCAGCGCGACCTCAAGACCTTCGCCACCGATGACGTACACGTTGCTTCCCTCGGGCAACCGC